>NZ_JALY01000219.1:0-15741 GCF_002924615.1 Petrotoga halophila DSM 16923
ATAAGATCATTAATCATGGATATAGGATATGCTTTAGGATGTGGAGCTGTTACCAAAGAACTTTGTAGAATAAAGAGTGGTAAGTTTGAATTAAAAGATAGTATTCTGTTAGAAGAAGTTTCGTTGGAAAAAATGTTAAAAATGGATGAGGCTTTAGATCTCCCTTACGTTAAGATTAATAACGGTCAACAAGTCATTAAAGGGTACCAAATTTATAAAGATAATATTTTAGAATTTTCTAATTTCAACAAAAATGATTACGTTAAAATATACGATGAAAAAGGGTATTTTTTAGGAATAGGTAAAGCTGAAAAAAAATCAACATTTTTAAAAACTCTCTTTAAACAAGAAGAAAGAAACGATAGAATAGTAAAAATAAATAAAATTCTGTACGAGGTGACATAAAATTGTACGCACTCACAATCGGAATCTTTGATGGTGTACATAAAGGCCATCAATATATATTGAAAAATACTCTCCAACTTGCAAATAATTTACGGTTTGACCCCTTGGTTTTGATGTTTAGATATCCTCCTGAAAAGTATATTGGAGGTTTTGAAGGCCTTATCCTTCCTAGTTGGAGAAGAAAACAAATCTGCGAAGATTTGGGATTTAAGGTTGAAGTAAAAGATTTAGAAGAAGTATGGGGATTACCCCATGAACAATATCTTGAGGAATTGATGAAAAAGGGTGTAAAAGCAATAGTGTGCGGTGAAGATTTCACCTTTGGGAAAGATGCTTTAGGCGATGTGGAATATTTACAAGCTGTTAGTCAAAGCAAAGGTTTGGTGGTCAAAGTACTGAAAGATTTAAAAAGTCAAGGAAACAGGGTTAGTTCTTCCGCAATAAAAAGAGAGCTAAAATCAGGTAATATTAAGACGGCAAATGAAATGCTTGGAAGGCCTTGGACTCTGGAAGGTACAGTCTATGAAGATAGGCATCTAGGGTTTAAACTTGGCTTTCCAACTGCAAATATTAACGTTTGGGAAAAAGAGAAAATCATATTACCAAAGTTTGGTGTTTACATTGTAAAAGGATATGTAAAGGGACGAGCAGGTTTCTTGTGGGGTTTAATGAATGTCGGTTTAAGGCCAACTTTTAACGAATATAAAAAAATCCCGAAAGTTGAAGTTTATTTTTTGGATTTTTTTGGTGATCTATATGGTGATTATATTGTTTTAGATGTAATTGATTTTTTGCGGGACGAGGTAAAATTTAAAAATGAAAGAGAATTAATTGCTGCTATGGAGAAAGATGAAGATCAAGCTAGAAAGATTATACAGAAACATTATATATAGAAGGGAGATGAACTGTTTTGCCTACTTGGGATTTAACGTTTTTTTATTCTTCACCCAAGGACTCACAAATTAATGAAGATTTCGAAGAAAGCTTGAGAAAAATCAAAAAGTTACAGCAGCAATATTATGACAAACTATCTGACCCTTCTTTGACGCCAAGTGAGTTGAAAAATTTCTTCCAAGAGTTTGAGAAAATTTTAAAAATGCATAATTTTACTTACCAGTATTGTCACTTACTTTATGATTCCAACACCCAAGATGAAACTGCTCAAAAACTCTATGCCAAGGCTAAAGATTACGATTCAAAGATAGAAATGGAATCATCCTTTTGGAAGCCGAGGTTATTGAAGCAAAGTGAAGAGAAATTAAATGAATTGATGCATGACCAGGAATTGAAAGATTACACTCATGTGATTCAACGGCTTATTAAATCAAAAAATCATATCTTGAGTGAAGATGCTGAAAAGGTATTAGCTGTTATGTACAACTCATCACGTGGAGGCTTTGAAGAGCTATATGGTCGGTTAACAAGTTCATATACTTTCAAGTTAGAGATCGATGGGGAAATCAAAGAATTAACCGATCCACAAGTAAGGGCTTTAAGAAGAAAACCTGATTTAAAATTAAGACGTCAAGCAATGAAAGAATTCTTTAAAAAGTATGACGAAGATAGCCTCATCTTCGAAAAAACATACAATTCTATCGTAAAAAATTACGACACAGAGGCTAATTTGAGAAACTTCCAAAGCCCGATTTCTATGAGAAACTTGAACAACGAAGTTGAAGATGAAATTGTGGAAACCGTTATAAAGGTCACCACTGACAGAACGCCTATGGTTCACCAATATTACAGATGGAAAGGTAAAAAGTTGGGTATAGAACAAACGCTTGCTGATATCTATGCGCCTTTAACAAACGTGGAAAAAGAATATTCTTTTGAAGAGGCACAGAAGATTGTTTTAGTTTCATATTACGAGTTCGATGAAGAAATTGGAGAAATTGCTGAATCTTTCTTTAAAGAAAAAAGAATCGATGCTGAAATAAGAAAAGGTAAAAGAGGTGGAGCTTACACATCTTATGCGCTTCCAAATAAAAAACCTTTTATTTTGTTGAATTTTACAGGTACTCTTGCCGATGTAGGTACTTTGGCGCATGAGTTGGGACATGGGATACATGGAACTTTAGCCTCTGAACAAAACATTTGGAATTATCACCCTCCTTTAACGATGGCGGAAGTTGCCTCTGTCTTTGGTGAGATGTTGGTTATTGACAAGATACTACCCACTCTTTCAGAAGAAGAAAGAACGGGGTACCTGGCATCAAATATTGAAGGAATGTTTTCGACGATGTTTAGACAAAATATGATCGCCAGATTCGAAATATCATCTCACAATTTGATAGAACAAAATGGAAGTGCAAGTTGGAAAGAACTTGCAGAACTGTATAAAAAAGAATTAGAAATAATGTTTGGTGATTCAGTAATAATACCAAAAGAATATTACTATGAGTGGTCAAGTATACCTCATATCTTTAGAACACCTTTTTACGTATATGCATACAATTTTGCTAATTTATTAGTCTTAGTTTTATACCAACAGTACAAGGTTGAAGGAAAATCTTTTGTACCGAAATACAAAGAGTTGCTTAGAAGTGGTGCAAAAGATTCACCTAAAGAATTACTAAAAAAAATTGGGATTGACATTTCAAATAAAGATTTTTGGGAAAAAGGTTTTGAATTCATAGAAAGGGAATTTATTAGCAAATTAGATTGAATTAAGTTAACCAAATTCAACATGTTTTTAAATAATGGATTTAATCCAAGGGAGAATTTATCTTGGTTCCTGAAATTATAATAACTACGCATAAAAATGCTGATTTTGACGGTTTTGCTGCATGTGTTGCGGCATCATTAATATATGAAGATGCTATTATTGTACTTGAAGGAGAACCTCAGCAAAATCTTAAGGAATTTTTGAATATATACGATATTCCATACGAAAAGGAAAATGATTTTATAAAAAATTATCAAGAAGAAATAAAAAACCACAATTTTGAAAAAGTTGTGATTGTAGATACTGCGGATATCAATAGAATTCCTGAATTTATAAAATCTCTTATTGAGCAAGGAATAGAAGTTGACATATATGATCATCATCCAGAGTTAAAGGAGCAAAATATCAAAGGTAATAATTATTCAAAAGAAGTAGGAAGTGCCACAACATTAGTTGTTCAAAAATTATTAGAAAGCAAAATAGTTCTTCCTGATACTTATGAAACTCTTTTTTTAATAGCAATTCATGAAGATACTGGAAATTTTGTTTTTTCTACAACGACTCCATTAGATCATCAAATCTCTGCAGAATTATTAAAAGGCGGTGCCAGGATAGAAGAGGTAGAAGAGTTTGTTTCGTTAGAAATGACAAAAGAGCAAAAAGAACTTTTTGACAAACTCTATAACAATGTTCAAGAGCTTACCTTGGAGGAAATAACAATACATATCGCTTATTCTGAAATCAACAAATTTATAGGTGGGTTAAACGTTATAACCCACAAATTGTTTGAAACTCTTACTCCGGATGTTTTGTTTGTTGTTGTAAAAATGGGCAAAAGCATTTATATAGTTGCAAGATCAAGAATTGAAGAAATAGATTTAAATAAAATACTATCTTTATTTGGCGGCGGAGGTCATAAAAAAGCTGGTTCAGCTAAAACAAAAGGTCTTAGAATACAAGAGGTTATTGACAAAATTAAAAAAGAGTTAAAATCTTCTTTTGTCCCAGTTTTAAAAGCAAAGCATATTATGTCATCTCCCGTAAGAACCATATTATCATTTGAAACGGTTGAAAGGGCTCATGAATTGATGTTTCAAACAGGACATTCTGGCCTCCCTGTAATTTCTGATAATAAATTAGTGGGTATTGTAACTAAAAAAGACATAGAAAAAGCAATGAAACATGGTTTAAAAAATGCACCTGTTAAAGCTATAATGAGTACTAACTTAAAAGTTGCTGATGTAGAAACCTCGTTGAATCAAGTGAGAAGGATCATGGCAGAAGCAGACATCGGAAGGATTCCCGTTTTAAAAGATGGTATACTTGTTGGTATAATAACTAGAACAGACCTTTTGAGGGCAACTAACGGAGTTTTTAATTTTTCACTTAGCCCAATTTTAGAAGAAAAGTATAAATCGCAAAATCTAAAAAAAGAAATGGAAAAAATTCTACCCACATCTATTCTTAATCTTCTAAAACTTATTGGGCTATATGGGAATGAGTTGGGGTTAAACGTATATGTAGTAGGAGGATTTGTCAGGGATCTTTTGCTAGCAATTAACTCTAAATCAAACGGTACAAAGTCAATACCCTACGATATAGATGTAGTAGTGGAAGGGGATGGTTTGTTATTTGGTAAATATGTTGCTAAACAATTGAGAGCAAAATATATTGAACATCCTAAATTTCACACCTGCTCAATTTTTTATAGAAATGGGGAAAATAAGATAATAAGGATTGATATTGCAACCGCCAGAACAGAATATTACGAAGAAGCAGGAGAATTACCAAAGGTGGAATTATCAACTATTAAAAAAGATTTATACAGAAGAGATTTTTCTATAAACGCCATGGCCATAAAACTTAATTCGGGTTCCTTTGGAATACTGATGGATTTTTTTAATTGTAAAAAAGATCTTGAAGAAGGCAAGATAAGAATACTTTATCCACTCTCTTTTATCGAAGATCCTACTCGAATATTGAGAGCTATAAGGTTCGAACAAAGATTTGGTTTTGAAATTGAGCCTAACACCTTAACAAAATTAGAAGAAGCTGTAGAAAAGGGATATTTGGAAAAAGTGACTGGAATGAGGATAAGAGAAGAATTAGAAAAAATATTAGAAGAACCTGAACCAATGAAAGCAGTAAAAAGAATGGGTAAACTGAAAATAATTTTTCACTTATTCGAAAAAACTTACTATTCTCCCACACTAGAAAAAGATTTAGAAAAACTTTTTGATGTTAAGGGATACTTTAAGGCTAACTTACCAAGTTATCTGAATAAAGTCAGACTATTCCACCTAGTTTTAGACGTTCTACTGCAATACACTCCAGAAGAATCTCTCAAAAAAATTAGTGAAAGATATGGATTACCGAAAGATTTTATTAAGAATTTAATGCAAGTGAAAAAAGTATATAGTGAAATTTCTAAAGATTTAAATGACAAAGAAAAAATATTAAAATTATCATATTTCTATGAAAAAACCAACGGTTTTCAAAATGAACAACTAATTTTTTTAGCTGTAAAACTTCCAGAAGAATTATTGGAAAAATACTATGAATATTTACGAAAGATTGAGAAACTAAAACTCTCCATCACGGGGAAAGATTTACTAAAGAAAGGATACGAAGGTGTTCAAATTAAAGCAAAGTTAGAAGAAATAAAGAAAAAACTCTTGAATGGTGAAATACAACCTGGCGAAGAAAAAAATTTGATATAAATTTGACAACTCAATTTTTTTATGTTATAATCCCTAAAATTTAGCAAAAGGAGTTTTTTGAATTTATGACTAATTGTGAAAAAAATTTCATTTCTTATAATCAAATAAATTTAAATAACAATAGGAGGCGCCCATGTAGCCGGTGGATCATAAGCACCGGTAATGGGTGCTTATGAGGTTGGGAGATGGTTATTCTCCTAATTGAGTTTTAATCCATGCGGCTACATCTTTTAAGATGTAGCCGTTTTTTTTAGAGTTTCTAAAGTCAGTAAGTTCAAAAGAATAGAGGGAGGTTAGTGTATGGAAAGTACGGAAATAATGCAAGAAGGTATTGTTTTACCATTGGGTTTTAAAGTCTGGGGAATTCACTGTGGGATCAAGAAGCTCAAAAAAGATTTAGGACTGATATACTCAGAAAAAAAGGCTAATGCCTCAGCTGTTTTTACCACGAATAAAGTTAAAGCGGCTCCAGTTATTTTGAGTATGGAGAACATTAAGGATAACGAAATGCAAGCTGTTATTGTGAATAGTGGTAACGCAAACGCTTGCACGGGTGTAAAAGGATATTCAGATGCAATAAGCATGGCAGAAAAAACCGCTGAAATCTTAAATTTAAAACCAGAAGATGTATTTGTAAGTTCAACAGGTGTTATAGGTGTTCCATTGCCAATTGAAAAAATTTTAAACGGCATAGAATCATTTGAAAAAAATATTGATTTAGCAAATGATGATCTTGTAAGTTTCGCACAGGCGATAATGACTACAGATACCTTCCCAAAAATTAATTCTACACAAGTTGTGATTGGTGGTAAAAAGATCACAATAACGGGGGTTGCCAAAGGTTCAGGTATGATTCATCCCAATATGGCTACAATGTTGTCTTTCATTTTGACAGATGCAAACATTTCTAAATCAGCCTTGAATAAAGCTTTAAAGCAATCAGTTAATGATTCTTTCAATTTGATAACGGTTGATGGCGACACTAGTACCAACGATACGGTTCTTATTTTGGCTAATAAGCAGGCTAAAAACGAAGAAATTACAGAAGATTCTCACGAATACAATTTATTTCAAAAAGCCCTTTATGAAGTAGTTGAAAATTTAGCAAAAAAAATTGTGATAGACGGGGAAGGTGCTACTAAATTTTTTGAGGTACAAGTAAAAAATGCCAAGACAAAAGAAGATGCTAAATTGATCTCAAGGTCCATAGCCAAGTCTAATCTAGTAAAAACAGCAATTCATGGAGAGGACGCTAATTGGGGAAGGGTGTTAGCGGCCGCTGGTTATTCAGGAGGAAACTTTGATCCCAATAGAGTAGATGTCTGTTTTCAAAGTTGTGTAGGAAAGATTCAACTTTGTCAAGATGGTCATTTTATTGAGTTTAACGAAATTAAAGCAAAAGAAATTCTCGGTGAGAAAGAATTGAAAATTATTGTAGATTTAAAAGATGGTGAAGAGAGTGCTATTTCTTGGGGATGTGATCTTAGTTACAAATATGTAGAAATAAATGGAGGGTACAGAACATGATAAAAGCTGAAAAGTTTTCCGATGAGATATCTAAAGCGGAAGTTTTGATCGAAGCTTTACCCTACATAAAAAAATTTGCAGGAAGTATTGCTGTTATTAAGTTTGGTGGTAACGCTATGAAAGACCCACAAATTAAATCGATGATCGCAAAAGATATCGTACTTATGAAATATGTTGGGTTGAATCCTGTTATCGTTCATGGAGGAGGACCAGATATCAATAAAATGCTTGCGAGTTTAAATATAGAAACAAAATTTGTAAATGGATTAAGGGTAACTGATGAAAAAGTTATGGAAATAGTAGAGATGGTGTTGGTTGGTAAGGTAAATAAAGAGATTACATCGTTGATAAATAAAATAGGGGGAAAGGCTGTTGGATTGAGTGGAAAAGACGCAAATTTATTGTTGGCAGAAAAAGATTTGTCCCAAGGGGATTTGGGTTATGTTGGTAAGTTAATAAATGTGAATAAAGAGGTAATTTTGAATTTAACTGAAAAAGATTATATCCCCGTAATCGCTCCTTGTGCAATTGGGAAAGATTGGAAAACTTATAACGTTAATGCTGACATAGCGGCAGGTAAAATTGCTTCCTCTTTGAAGGCGGATAAATTTGTTTTATTGACAGATGTAGAAGGCATCTTGAAAAACAAAGAAGATGAAGAAAGTGTAATTTCAAGACTGTCATATAGAGAAGCAAAAGATTTATTGAATTCTGAATTTATCACTGGTGGAATGATTCCTAAGTTAAAATGCTGCATCCAAGCGTTAGAAGGCGGAGTAAAAAGAGCACATATAATAGATGGAAGAATTCCCCATGCTTTACTTTTAGAAATATACACAGACAAAGGTGTGGGAACTATGATAGCGAAGGAGGTTTACGATAATGATAATCTCTGAAGATAAAAAGTATGTAATGAATACTTATTCAAGATTTCCTATAACTTTAGTTCAAGGGAATGGTATAAAGGTTTGGGATGAAAACGGTAAAGAGTACTTAGATTTTGTAGCTGGGATCGCCGTTAATGCTTTGGGCCATTCTCACCCTGCAGTTGTTGAATCGGTAAAATCTCAAGTTGACAAATTGATCCATATTTCTAACCTCTATTGGAATAGTAATCAAATACAGTTAGCCAAGATGATCTGTGAAAAATCGTTTGGGAAAAGTGCCTTTTTTTGCAACAGTGGAGCCGAGGCGAATGAAGCTGCGATTAAGTTAGCAAGAAAATATGGAAACACTAAGTACAATGGGCGAAGATACAAAATTATCACGGCAAAGAACTCATTTCATGGAAGAACCTACGGTGCATTGACGGCAACAGCCCAGCCAAAATATCACAAGAACTTCGAACCTCTATTGGAAGGATTTGAAAGCGTAGAGTATAACGATATAAATTCACTAAAGTCGGCCATTGATGAAAATACATGTGCTGTAATGTTAGAAGTTATTCAAGGTGAAGGGGGAATAAACGAAGCAAAAGATGAATATCTTCAACAAGTTAGAAAACTTTGTGATGAGAACGATCTTCTTTTGATTTTTGACGAAGTTCAAACAGGGATAGGAAGAACCGGAAAACTTTTTGCCTATGAACATTCTGGTGTGGTACCCGATGTGATGACCCTTGCGAAAGCCTTAGGTGGTGGTTTCCCCATCGGTGTGCTTGTTGTGAATGAAAAAGCTGACGTATTTACACCTGGGGATCATGGATCGACATTTGGTGGGAATCCATTAGCCTGTGCAGTTGGCATGGCTGTTATGAAAAACGTTGCACAAGAATCTTTTCTGAATACTGTGAAAGAAAATGGTGAATTTTTCAAAAGTCAATTATTAGCAATGAAGGAAAAACATTCGATAATTGATAAGGTTAAGGGAAAAGGTTTGATGATTGGAGTCAAGTTAGACATAGAAGAAGGCAGTGATATAGTAAAAAAAGCTATGGAAAAAGGACTTTTGATAAATCTTTTAAACCACAATGTTTTAAGATTTGTTCCTCCTCTTATAATCACAAAAGAGGAGATAGCCAAGGGTATGAATATTCTCGAAGAAGTTTTTGTAGAAATGGGGTATTAAGATGAAAGGATTTATAAAGTTAAATGATTCTACCATTTTTGAAGGAGAAATTATAAGTAAAAAAGATTTTGGACAAGGCGAAGTTGTCTTTAACACGTCTATGACTGGATACGAAGAATCAATAACGGATCCGTCTTATGCAGGAGAAATACTGGTAATGACCTATCCATTGATCGGAAATTATGGTGTAAATTTAGAGAATTTACAGTCAAAAAGACCCACCATCAAAGGTTTGATAGTTAAAGATTACTGTCAATTTCCCTCTCATCACACATCTCAGTATTCACTTTTAGATTATTTAAACCAACATGAAGTGCCTATTTTAAGTAAAGTAGATACAAGGGCCCTTACGAAAAAGTTAAGGATAGAAGGTAGTATGAATGGTGTGATAACCACAGAGGAGGATTTTGAAGTTCCAACTTCCAATGAGAATTTACTTGATAGCGTTTCAACAAAGGAAATTTATAGAATTCAAGGGAACGGTCCAAAGATAGCCTTAATAGACTTGGGAGTTAAGAAAAATATAGTAAACCAGCTCAAATCTAAAGGTTACGATCTTTACGTTTTTCCATATAACAGTAGTAAAAATGATGTAGATAAAGTTCAACCAGATTTAGTATTATTCTCCAACGGCCCCGGTGATCCAAAAAAGGCAAAAGAAGCAATACTTTTAGCTAAGGGGTTTATAGGTGAGAAACCACTTTTTGGGATTTGTTTAGGTCATCAAATAATATCTTTGGCGTTGGGTTTTAATACTGTAAAAATGAAATTTGGTCATAGAGGTACCAACCATCCTGTGAAGAATTTATTGAATAATAAATGTTATATCACTTCTCAAAACCACGGTTATATGGTTGAAAAAGAGTCAGTGAAAAACAAAGATGTAATAATCACCTTCATCAATTTAAACGATCATAGTATCGAGGGAATTATGCACAAGAAGTATCCCATTTTTACTGTTCAATTTCATCCAGAAGGTGGGCCTGGGGTTCACGATACAACTTTTATTTTTAAAAAAATCAAAGATTCAATCTATAGAAACTAAAAACATACTTCCGGGGAGGTCAACAATGCCAAAAAAACGCGAAATAAAAAGTGTTTTAGTGATAGGTTCTGGACCAATAATAATAGGTCAAGCTGCAGAATTTGATTATTCAGGAACCCAAGCTTGTAAATCATTAAAAGAAGAAGGGTGTAAAGTAATATTGGTAAACAACAATCCTGCAACTATTATGACTGATACAGAAATAGCAGATGTAGTTTATATGGAAAACCTTGAAATGGATACTTTAATTTCCATTATAGAGAAAGAAAAACCCGATGGAATTTTAGGTACATTGGGAGGACAAACAGGCTTAAATCTAATTATCCAACTAAAAGATAGTGGAATTATCGATAAGTACGATATTCAAGAATTGGGAACGTCAGTTGAATCCATAAAAATAGCAGAAAGTAGAGAATTATTTAAAAGAAAAATGCAAGAAATTGAAGAACCTATCGCTGAAAGCCTCACTGTGTCAACAGTATCCGAAGCCCTAAATTTTGCTAGCCAAGTTGGGTATCCTTTGATAATACGCCCAGCATACACTTTAGGAGGAACAGGCGGTGGATTCGCTTACACCGAACAAGAGTTAATCGAATTTGTAGAGAATGGGCTGAAAAAGAGTATGATGAAAGAAGTCTTAATAGAAAGATCGTTATTGGGTTGGAAAGAGATCGAATACGAGTTAGTTAGAGATTCTTTTGATAATTGCATCACCGTATGTAATATGGAAAATTTTGATCCTGTTGGAATTCACACTGGAGATAGTATAGTTGTGGCACCTTCTCAAACGTTGACAGATCAAGAACATCAAATGTTAAGGGACTCATCCATTAAGATAATAAAAGCTTTAAAGATAGAAGGTGCCTGCAATATTCAGTTTGCCCTCAATCCTTCTAACAAAGAATATCGAGTTATTGAAGTGAATCCTCGTTTGAGTAGATCCAGTGCCTTAGCGTCCAAAGCAACCGGGTATCCGATAGCAAAAATTGCTACGAAAATCGCGTTAGGATTTTCTTTGGATGAAATAAAAAATCCCGTTACTGGAAAAACAACGGCTTTTTTTGAACCATCTTTAGATTATGTTGTAACAAAGATTCCCCGTTGGCCTTTTGATAAGTTTTATCAAGCTGATAGAAAAATAGGTACGCAAATGAAATCTACTGGTGAAACGATGGCACTTGGACGTACCTTTGAAAGTTCTTTATTAAAGGCAGTTCGCTCCCTTGATATGAAAATTAAAGGCTTGAGAATTAAAGAGGTGCAAAATGAGAGCGATGAAGAATTAGTAGAACATTTACACATCCCAAACGAAAAAAGATTATTTCATATTGCCGAAGCACTTAGAAGAGGTTATAAGGTTTTTGATATTCATAAATTAACTTATATAGATAACTGGTTTTTAGAAAAAATAAAAAACATCGTCGATTTTGAAAATAGTATTAGATTTTCCCAATTGAATTACGACCTTTTACTTAAAGCAAAGGTTCTTGGCTTTTCAGATCAAGAAATATCTGAATTAAAAGGTTTACCAGAAGATGAAGTTAGAGAATTGAGAAAACGCTATGGTATTACCCCATCATACAAAATGGTTGACACATGTGCAGCGGAGTTTGATTCAGTAACACAATATCTCTACTCAACTTATGGTGAAGAGGACGAAATAGAAGTTCACAAGGACATAAAAAAAGTCATTGTGATAGGTGGAGGCCCAATAAGAATCGGACAGGGCGTAGAGTTTGATTATTGTACAGTTAAAGCTCTATGGGCATTAAAAGAAAAAGGTATCAAATCAATCATCATAAACAATAATCCTGAAACCGTCAGTACAGATTTTGATACAGGTGATAGATTGTACTTCGAACCCCTTACTCAAGAAGATGTTTTGAATATCATAGAAAAAGAAGATCCAATGGGAACAATGGTCATGTTTGGAGGGCAAACTGCTTTGAATCTAAGCGAAGATCTCGAAAGACGTGGAATCAAAATTTTGGGAACTTCATATGAGGATATTGACTTGTGTGAAGATAGAAAACGATTTTCGCTGTTGTTGAAAAAGTTAGGGATCAACCATCCTCGTGGTGGGTACGTTACTTCATTTGATGAAGCTAGAGAAATTGCTAACCGTATAGGGTTTCCTCTTTTAGTTAGACCCTCTTATGTGATAGGAGGACAATCTATTGAAAAGGTTAATTCCGAAGATGAATTATTCGAGTATTTATCACATGCTTTAGGCTTATCACCCAATAGACCAGTTCTAATAGATGAATATATAGAAGGGATAGAAGCTGAAGTTGATGCAGTCTCTGATGGAGAAAATGTATTAATTCCTGGAATAATGGAACATATTGAAAAAGCGGGAATTCATTCAGGTGATAGTTTTGCTGTATTTCCTGCCAAAAGCTTGTCTGAATTAGAAGAGAAAGAAATTGTGAGATACGTTGAAAAAATATCAAAAGCGGTGAACGTTAAAGGTTTAATAAACATTCAATTTATCGTGAAAGAGGGAAAAGTTTACGTTATAGAAGTGAATCCTAGGGCTTCAAGGACAGTTCCAATAATCAGTAAAGTAACGGGAATCCCTATGATAAAACTCGCGGTTGAAATTGCATTAGGTAATAACTTGAAAGAACTTGGGTATTACGAACCTTTTTATCCGAAAATCCCATATACGGTGGTTAAAGCACCAATATTTTCATTAGAGAAATTGCCAGGTGTTGAAGTTGCATTAGGCGCAGAAATGAAATCCACAGGGGAAACTCTTGGCATCGATTTCAATTATCATAATGCGATGTATAAAGCTTTTAAAAGCGCTCATTTGGATGTTCCTTCTACAGGTAATGTACTATTATCATTTCCAGAAAAAGTAGTAAAGGGGAGTAAAAGTTTTGTTAAATATCTTCAAAGCTGTGGATACGAATTGTGGGGAACCACCGGGACAGCAGAAGCTTTTAAATTGATAGATATTAAAATAAAAGAGATAAATCATCAAAAATCATTAGAGTTAGTAAAGAAAGGTTATTTTTCAATGGTTATTAATTTACCTACAAAAGGGAAGAACGTATCCAACTTTGGATTCAAGTTAAGAAGAGCATGTTTAGAAAACAGCATTCCAATATTTACAGCATTGGAAACAGCTCAAAAATCAATTGAAGCAACAAAGAATTGCAAAATTGGGAAAAATAATGTACAGTCCTTGAACGAATATGTAGATTATTATCATAATCTACTAAAAAATCTACAAATATCAAAAAGAGGTGAATCATTTATGAAAACCGGGGAAAAGGTAGTATTGGCATATTCAGGAGGGTTAGATACATCTGTAATCATACCATGGCTAAAAGAAAAGTATGATTGTGAAATTATTGCGGTATGTATCGATGTAGGTCAAGGAGAGGAAACTCATGCTATCGAAAAAAAAGCTATTTCAAGTGGTGCAAGTAAGGTTTACGTAGAAGATGTTGTGGAAGAATTTGTAACCGATTATATTTTTCCAACCTTAAAAGCTGGAGCAATCTACGAGGGTAAATACTTATTGGGAACATCCTTTGCAAGACCTCTAATGGCAAAAAAACTGGTTGAGATTGCCCAAAAAGAAGGTGCAAATGTTATTGCTCATGGTTGTACAGGTAAAGGTAATGATCAAGTAAGATTTGAAGTATCTATTAAGGCATTAGATCCTTCTATAAAAATTATTGCTCCTTGGAGAATATGGGAAATTAAGTCTAGGGAGGAAGAAATTGCCTATGCCCTAAAGAAGGGAATTCCAATATCTATAACCAAAGAAAAAATATACAGTGTAGATAAAAATATATGGCATATAAGCCATGAAGGAGGAGATTTAGAGGATCCATGGAATGAACCTAAACCTGAGTTATTCGATATGGTTACTCCACCTGAAAAAGCACCCGATGTTGCTGAATATGTAACCATAGAATTTGAAAAAGGGATTCCAGTGAAGATAAACGAAGAAGAACTTTCGCCCGTAGAGTTGATAAAGAAAGCCAATGAAATTGCATCAAGAAATGGTGTGGGGATTGCAGATATCGTAGAAAATCGATTAGTTGGAATGAAATCAAGAGGTGTGTATGAAACTCCAGGTGGAACATTACTATATACTGCACATAAAGAACTGGAAAGCTTGGTACTTGACAAAGAAACGTCAAGATTCAAAGATTTAGTGGCACAAAAGTATGCGGATCTTGTTTATAATGGATTGTGGTTCTCTCAGTTGAAAGAAAGTTTAGATGCTTTTGTTAATGAAACGCAGAAGGTTGTTACCGGTGTTGTGAAATTGAAACTTTACAAAGGGAACATTATAATTGCAGGATTAAGTTCACCATATTCCTTATACAACGAAGAGTTAGCTACATTTGGAGAAGATAAGATTTATGATCAAAAGGATGCAGAAGGTTTTATAAACTTGTTTGGACTACCTTTGAAGATGAGAGCTTATCAGATGAAGCATTTTGTTGAAAATCAAAAATATAACAAAACGACTGTAGGAGGAGAACAATGAAATTGTGGGGTGGTCGGTTTAAAGAAAAAATTGCAGAAGATATGGAAATTTTTAATTCATCGATAAATGTCGATATCAGATTATTGCCCTACGATATAGAAGCTTCTTTAGCCCATGCGAAAGGGTTGAAAAAGGCAAAAATAATTACTGACGAAGAGTTTGAACAAATTGAAAGAGCGTTAAGAGAAATAAAAGAAGAAAAGTTTGAAGAGATTCCAATGGTAGAAGATGTGCACACATTGGTAGAGCAAATGTTGGTTGAAAAGATAGGAGACGTTGGCAAAAAAATTCACACAGCAAGAAGTAGGAACGACCAAATAGCAACAGATGAAAGATTGTATTTACGAAATGAAATATTAAAAATTATAGATTTATTAGGCCAATTAAACGCTGTTTTATTGGAACTTTCCAAAAAGCACAAAAACAAAATTATGC
Organism: Petrotoga halophila DSM 16923; assembly: GCF_002924615.1. Lineage (NCBI taxonomy): Bacteria > Thermotogati > Thermotogota > Thermotogae > Petrotogales > Petrotogaceae > Petrotoga > Petrotoga halophila. The sequence goes on from NZ_JALY01000219.1 coordinate 15,381, forward strand.
CCGGTTACACACATATGCAAAGAGCTCAACCTATCACATTTTCACATCATTTATTAGCTTACATGGAGATGTTTAAAAGGGATATAGAACGGTTGAAAGATTCTTTAAAAAGAGTGAATGTTTTGGTTTTAGGTTCAGGAGCTTTAGCTGGAACGTCATACGATATAGATAGAATGTATGTGGCTTCATTGTTAGACTTTAAAGAAGTTTCACTAAACAGTATTGACGGAGTAAGCGATAGGGATTTTATCATTGAATTCTTATCATTAGCATCCTTGATAATACTTCATTTGAGTAAATTTTCTGAGGATGTAGTACTTTTGTGTACCCAAGCACTCAATTTAGTAGAATTAAGTGACCA
>NZ_JALY01000117.1:0-10690 GCF_002924615.1 Petrotoga halophila DSM 16923
TATTTCCGATGCCTCTTCTTTGAGTTTCAACGATTTTAAATCTAACCTTTCTTCAATATTCGTTGGGTAGTTTTGATTTTCGTTTATTACTCTTTCTACCATATCTTTTGTTTGATTGTATAGTTCTTGTGTGTATTCAAAATATTCTAGAGGTGCGTTACTTGCTCTTAAAGTTTCTAAACTCTTTTGAGCGGTTAGTATCTGTTTTTCTAAATTTTCTTTTTCGTCTTTATCGGTTGATAAGTTGTACTGTTGGTTCAGTATTTCTATTTCATCTTGGTACGTTTGAATCATCTCTTCGTTGTAATGTCTGGTGAATATATCTTCTATCGTGGTTATGAATTCATTCGTTTGAGCCATGTAGTATTTAGAAAGCGCATCGTAGTAGCTGCTTTCAGTCTTCAACCTTTCTGCCCTGTCGATTATTGTTAGATCACGAGATAAAGAGATTGATATATCCTCCCCAGAAGGACCTTCTATCGTCCAGTCATCTGTTGTGTTTAAAGTAAAAGGGAACGAGAGACCCACCTGGGCTCCCCATACCTCTAAGAAGTTTACATCCAAAGAAATCCTGTAACCTTCTAAATCTCCTTCTCCTCCAAAAACCAACCCACTAACGGTTGTTGTTCCTGCTGGGATTATCCCTGTTTTCATTGTATCAACAGATATTCCCAAATATGGAACAAAGAAGTTGTCTATTTTGTTCATGTTTAATTCTGCGCTTCGCAAGTTCAACTCCGCTTGCGTATAAGATGAACTTTTGTTTAAATTTTGTTCGTATAACTCTTCGAATGTCATCCCAAATAGGCTCAGGATTCCTACGAGAAGGGTTATTACTAAAACTATAAGTTTTTTCACAATCCTACCTCCTCAAGGCTCCTTCCTGTGTCTATTATGTAGTTGATGGTCGTTTTTAAGTAATTTCTTACACTTTCATAATAATTCTTTTGGGTTGTTAGATAGTTTATGTTCACAGTGTTTAGTTCCAATTCAGATACCAATCCTTTGTTGAATCTATCCTTTGTATCGTTGTATGTGCTTTGAGCTAAGCTCATTCTTTCTTCTGAGTTTTTCAAACTTTTGTAAAGAGTTTCGATACTATTTTTTGTTGTTTTGTGTGCTTCGATCAATGTGTCCTGTGTGTCTTGCAAACTTAAGATATTTTTTTGGTGAGTTATCTCAGCTATTCTCTTGTTATATGCTGATGCGTTGGCAGGTAAGTTGTTGAGATCGTATTGTGAAATATCTACGTTTAGTTGGGCTAGCTTTAGATTGTAGTTGTTGTTTAAGTATTCCTCATCACTCACGAATATGCCTTCATACCCTGGAATATTTATCTCTATTTGGCTGTAATCTCCTTCGTATAATTCTTTTAAGTTGTCTTTGGCGGTTTCTAAATTTAATTGGGCACTTTCCAAATTGTTCTGTGCATCACTTACATCGAGTTCAGAACTTTTAAGGTCGTCTTCTGAAATCAATCCGTTGTTGAACAATTCAGTATTGTTATCGTAAGTTATCTGGGCGTTTTTTAACTGCAAATCCGCTGTTTTTACATTTATTTCTTCTACGTAAACATCCAATACTCTGTCTACTATGTCACCGTAGTAATCTTTCACAGAAGTATTGTAGTTTGAAAGACCTGAGTAATAACTTAATTCCCCACTTAATTCTAACTTCCTGTTCGTTGCCTCTATCTTAGCCTTGTTGTAGTCGAGGTTAGTCTTTTCTAGATCAAGCTGCGCGGTTTTGTATATTGTACTACTTGCTTTAGCTGTATCAAATACCTCTGTTAAACCTGCTGAAAACATCCCCGTCACTAAAATCAAGGTAAAAGCTATCAATACTACTTTCTTCATATTTTTTCCTCCTTTGGCTATTTTTTAAAATAATAAATTCACAAATATATTTCTAGTATAAAATCTTTCACTTAAATATAGCTTAAAAATTTTCTTTTTTCTAAAATGAATGTTTAAACAGTCTCTATTGTTGAGAATTTACTCTTCAAATACTGGTACAACAAAAATTTCTTTATAACATTTGCATATTTTATTATATTGTTATAAAATATAAGTGACATAAATTTTATTTTTATAAAAAGGAGGCTCTTATGAATAACAATCCAAACAGAAGAGGGTCCCTATTTGGACCGCTTTTTATATATTTTATTCTCGCTATGCTTATTTTTATGAGCATTTCTCAGTTAAATACATCGAACATAACTGAGATAAGTTATACCGATCTCGTGAACTTAATAAATCAAGACACGATCATAAGCTTACAAATCGATACAAGTGGCCTTATCCAAGCGAAAGCCAAAAATGGACAGCTTTTTCAGGTTTATGCCCCAACTTTGCTTATGGATCAAGCTTATGTTAGAGCATTAGCAAATGATGGCATTAAGATTGAGTATATTCAAAACACCGGGGCAAGTTGGTGGGTTACTATGCTTATCTATATGTTGCCCTTAATAATACTAATGTTTTTTTGGTTTTGGATGTTCAGAAGATCTGGAACAGGAGAAGGGATACCTGGAGCCAATTATAGGAGAAACCCTGCTAAAAGATATGATGCTAGAAAAAATAAAATTACTTTCAATGACGTAGCTGGAATCGACGAAGTTAAAGAAGAATTAGAAGATATAGTTAATTTTCTAAAAGATCCTAAAAACTTCAGTGCCTTGGGAGCAAAAATGCCTAAAGGGGTACTCTTGTCAGGACCTCCGGGTACAGGAAAAACTTTGGTAGCCCGAGCTGTTGCAGGAGAGGCTAATGTGCCATTTTATTTTATGTCGGGTTCTGATTTCGTTGAATTATTTGTAGGTGTTGGGGCATCCAGAGTCAGAGACCTTTTTAAAGAAGCCAAAGAGAATAGCCCTGCAATAATTTTCATCGATGAATTGGATGCCGTAGGAAGGCAAAGAGGAACGGGCTTAGGTGGAGGTCATGATGAAAGGGAACAAACCTTAAACGCTTTATTAGTTGAAATGGATGGTTTTGATCCACGAGAAGGTATAGTTGTAATGGCAGCAACAAATAGGCCTGATATCTTAGATAAAGCCCTCTTAAGGCCAGGAAGGTTCGACAAAAAAATATTCTTGGATGTACCTGATTTAAGGGCGAGAGAGGAAATTATAAAGATTCACCTAAGAGGTAAAAAAATCGCAGACGATATAGATATTAAAAGTTTAGCTCAAAGTACCCCTGGTTTTGTCGGAGCCGATTTGGAAAATATGGTAAATGAAGCAGCTCTACTGGCAGCAAGGGATAACAGAGATCACATAACTAACGATGATTTTCAAGAGGCGGTCGAAAGGGTGATTGTAGGCCCTGCCCGTAAATCACGAAAAATAACTCCCAAAGAGAAAAAAGTTATCACCTATCATGAATTGGGTCATGCAGTTTTAGGCTACCTTTTACCCTACGCAGATCCTGTTCACAAAATCACTATAGTTCCTCGTGGACAAGCAGCTTTAGGTTACACGATGCAACTTCCAACTGAAGACAGGTTTTTAATCACAGAGCCTGAAATAAAGGATAAAATAGTTGGTATGTTAGGTGGACGAGCTGCTGAAGAGATTGTATTCAACGAAATCACAACAGGAGCAGGAAACGATTTAAAGAGAGCTACTGAGCTAGTAAGGGAAATGGTTGCCCAATTAGGCATGAGTGAAAAGATCGGACCCATTGCATGGGGTGAAGAAGAAGGAGAAATCTTTTTAGGAAGAGAAATAACTCGAATGAAGAATTTTTCCCAAGAAACAGCTAAAGAAATAGATTCAGAGATCAAGAATTTTATTCTTAGCAGTTATGAAAAAGCTAAGAATTTACTGGTGGAAAATAGAAAACGACTTGACCTTTTGGCCATTTATCTTTACAATAAAGAGAATATCTCTGGAAAAGAGTTCAAAAAAATGATGGAAATGGATATAGAAGAGCTTAATGACTACGTTTTAAAAGATAAAGATGTAAAAGAAACAAACCTTTTTGTATCTTATGCCTAAAATATAACAAACATCTTAACTTTGAGAGGTGTAGCCATGTCTTCAAACTACAATAAAGATAGTTTAATCAGACGATTAAAAAGAATAGAAGGTCAAGTTAGGGGCCTTCAAAAAATGTTGGAAGAAGAGAGAAGATGTGCAGATATATTAACACAGTTGTCTGCGGTGAAAGGAGCTTTGAACAAAACCGCAGAAGAAATAATGAAAGGTTACACAAAAAGCTGTATATTAGAATATGAAGAAACAGGAAACGAAAAGATGTTAGACGAATTAATACAGGTTTTATCAAAATTTAGAGAAATATGATTGTGAGCAGGGTAAATAATAAAAATTCTTTTATCCGTATGGGTGGGCCTGCGGGTCGAAGGGGCGCTAAAACAAACTTTAGAGCTTCTATAGATGACCTTATAAAAATTTTATCAAGGAGAGACTTAGATGAGTAAAAAAAAGAAAAAATTACTATCCGTAATAATAATTTTTGGTTTATTTATTACTTCTTGGATCTTTGCAGACACTGTTTCTAATAGTTATCAAAAGGATTCTGTAACGCAAATTTATTTAGATAAGTTTGAAGAACCTATTTACTCTACGCTATACTACATAGTCAATTATTATTATGGCAAAGAGAACGTTGATTATGACAAAATAGTGGATGCCACAATTGAAGGGATGATGGAAGGACTGGATGATCCTTTTGCCTGGTATCTCGATTCCGTTCAGACAGAAGAAAGTAAAATAGACATAGAAGGTAAATATGGTGGAGTAGGGTTAACTATTAGATATGATTATGAAATGGATGCCGTTATTATCGTCTCACCAATGAATGGAACTCCTGCACAAAGAGCAGGATTAATGCCTAACGATTACATTTTATCCGTTGACGGTACCCCTACATCCGAACTCGGCCTTAGCAAATCAGCCTCGCTAATGAGGGGTGAACCCGGCACAGAAGTTACCTTGGAAATATACCGTGACTCATGGAATGAACCAAAGAATATAACATTAATAAGAGAAACAATAGAAACTAAGACAGTAAAATTCGATAAGTTACAATACAAAAATAAAAATTTAGGCTACATACTACTCACTAATTTTGCCAAATCAAGTCCTCAGGAAATGACTGAAGCTTTAAATAATCTCTCGAATCAGGAAATAGAAGGGATAATAATTGATTTAAGAAATAATCCAGGTGGACTTTTACAATCAGCTGTTGATATTACTTCTATGTTTTTAAAGAGCGGTGAAGTAGTTAGTGTTAAATATTTTGATGGTACAAAAGAAACAATTCCAAATATTCCAGGTAATTATTACAGTTTTTTACAAAATATCCCTATTGTTTTGTTGGTGAATGGAGGTTCAGCATCCGCATCAGAAATCTTAACCGGGGCACTTAAAGATAATGATGTAGCAACCGTCATTGGAGAAACAACTTATGGAAAAGCCGCAGTACAAAACACATTTACCTTATCCACCGGAGGAGAAATTTGGTTACCTATCGCTCACTACTTCACGCCAAGCGGATCAGATATTCATTTAAAAGGGATAAAACCTGATATAGAGGTAAGCAATCCAGAAAGGGAAGTCATCTCTATGACAGAAATCACCGAAGAAGAAGCAACTGAAGCTTTCTATACGACTACAGAAAAACCTGTAATAAATATCGAAGAAGATTTGCAACTGAAGGCTGCTTTGGACTTTTTAACTGGGGGGAACTAAGTTGCGCATTTATGGATGGGTAATATCTATTTTTTTAATATTCTTTTCCTTGTCCATCGGCTTATATTTCTCAATGGGCCGAATAGAAAGTACCAATTACAATATAGAAAAATCTCCCAAATTTACAGTAAAAAATATCAATTATGATATTTCTTTTTTAAATGATCAATTAAATGATGCGAACAACCTTTCCATTATAACTCGTAATATAATGGATGATGGAGTTTTTGTAGGAACTTTAAAATTTGATTTTAGAAACAACAAACTAACTATCAAACCTGTTACTAAAAACGCTTACGACGATTTTAGAAGTTTGATTATCTCCACAGATGTTAGGTACAAAGAATCAAGAAACGATTACGAACTATATGGTTTAACTTTACCCTACTATCAACTTATAACAGACAATTTATACCTAGAATTAACTCCAAAGATATATGTTTTGAACCTTGAAAAATTTGATGAAAACACGATAAATATAATGAAATCCAGATATAACTTATTCACACAACAGGATTATAGATCGTATTCTTTCAATAGGGATATTTTAAATTCTTTGAACGAATATGGTGGAGTTATCGTAGATGTGGATTTACTTAACAATCCTGCAGTGAACCCTCTGTTGGATGTTTTTAAACAGGAAAATATAGATATTGAACCGAATGTTTCAGTTCTTATATTCGAAGGATGAAAAAATGTCAAATATTTTTTTAGATTTTTTCAACTCTCTTATAAACCCCAAAAATATTTTCAACGTCACAAAAAAATCCTTTTTTATCCCATTTCTTATAACCCTATTTTACATTTTTTCTCCAGTATTTTTGAGAAATATGCCGCTACTTGAAGTGGGACGTTTTGACGTTTTCAAACTTAAATTACTTATTTTTATACTGCTTTTTTCTTATTTAAGTTCGGGCATAAGAATGCTTTTTTGTTCTGATTCTAATTTACTATATGCATACATTTCTTCCGTTTCTCCTATTACATTAGGTTTATTAGGAAAGCCTTTTCTCTATTTCTCTGTTTTATGGGTAATTATTTTAAGATTTTATATAGACTTAAAAAAGAAGAATTATTATTCGGTGATAATAGGTATTGTTTTTGACTTTTTCCTAGTATGGTGGTTGCTGTGAGAGAAAAAAAGGACTTCTTTTTAGAACTTGCAAATTTCATCACCCGAAATGCTTATTACATAATAGCGATAGTTTTTGTCTTTACCATTATCTTTGGTTTTTTTTCAACGAAATTGAAAGTAAACTCGGATTTGTTGAAAATACTACCTCAAGACTCGGAAGTTGTTGTGGAACTTAAGGAAGAACAAGCATTTCTTGAAGGATCTGATATCATGGTTGCTGCATTTTTTCTCAACGATAATACACAGCCTACGCAAATTGCCGAAACTTTTCACGATTTGATGCAAAATGAACCTACCTTTTTAAGTTTCGTGCAAACAGATCTATCTTTCCTTTTTTCATACGGCATCATAAACTTAAGCCAAACGGATTTAATATACACAATGTATGAGAACTTACAAAGTTTTGGCAGTTTATTAAATAGAAATTTCACCTACGATTTTGAATTATTTGAAAAAGCGGATAGCTTTTTGGAGGATATTTACGATTTAGAAAATATTCTCCAAACTGATGAAAATACTGATTTAATAAGTTCCTACTACACTTTATCACCTGATGGAAAAGTTATGATAATGGGACTCACTTTCAACAAACCTTCCTCTGATTTAGATTATGTAAACTACATTGTTCCAAAAGTGGATTCAATTTTGACAGAGATCGAAAAGACTTTCAATATAAAGACGGGTTTGACTAATTCTTACGTTACGGAATATGAATCTAATCGTACGGTTATGGAAGATTTTAGACTAACAACAACCTTATCGATTATATTCATAACTATTTTATTCTCTTTCGCATTTGGTAATTTCACTTCTTCTATAATAGTACTTTTAGGTTTAATAATATCTACACTTTTAACGATGGGACTCATTACGTTAACTTTCGGAGAATTGAATATAGTAACCTCTTTTGTCATGGCAATAACTTTAGGTTTGGGAATAGCCTATGGGATTCATGTGATGACAAGATTTTCAAAAGAAATTGAGGATGATGGTAACTTTACTACTGCATTGGCTTCGACTTACAAAGGAATCCTTTTCCCTCTCTTCTTTGGAATGATAACTACTGTCATAGTTTTCTTAACGCTTTTCTTCATGGGATTACCCGCTTTTAACGAGTTAGCAATCGTTAGCTCAATGGGTTTATTGGTTTTTTTCTTTATAATGATTTTTTTTGTCCCAACATTAATTTACGCTTTAAAAGTAAACATAAAAATCTCTCCTTTTACGGCCAAAATAGACAATGCTTTTAAAAAATTCCCTCACTTTATTTCAAAAAACTCAAAAATGATTTTTATTGTAGTTGTTCCAGCAGTTTCGATCTTCAGCGTTTTAGGTCTAATTAATTACACTAATTTTTCGTATACGCCTCCAGGGCTAATCTCTTCTAATTCAGAATCTGTGAAGGTCGGAGAACAAATTTTGGATCATTTTGGAAATATTTCCTTTGATACATTGCAATATCTAATGAGAGTTGACGAAGATATTGAAACTGTCAAAAAAGAATTATTAAATACGGGGGTTGTGGAATCTGTCAACAGTTTGCCAGACATAATTCAAGAAAATCTTGGAGAATTTTCTAAGATAAAAACACAGTTAGAAGGTTTATCTCAAGTTATCAATAATCCAATAATAATATCCGTCTTAAAAAAGTATAATCTATATTCTGACAGTTTAAAACTGATAGATGCCGCAGCACGCTCTTCTGACCTTTACCATTTTACTTTGAATATAATGGATATTTTCCCTGAGGACCTCAGAGGTAATTTTTTAATAGAGAAGGATGGCCAAAAATATCTTCTTTTAGAAGTAACTCCCAAGTTCAGCCTTTGGAGTAACAACGGTATAAAAATTTTCTTTGATGCATTGGGGGAAAAGGGAGAAAACATTCTAGGCTTACCAAAAGCAACATATAAAATAATGGAGATGATCAGACAAAGATTTTATATACCATTATTCCTATCTTTCATCTCCATATGGGGTATAACTGCTATTGTTAGAAAAAATGTTATTCAACCATCAGAAGCTATGCTTAGCCTTATAATTTCTGTATTAGCTACTTTTGGCCTGTCGTATTTAATAGGTATAAGGGCTACTTTCGTAACTGTTCTAACTTTTCCCTTAATCTTTGGTATAGGTATAGATGGATTTCTCCATCTATACCATACGTTCAGCAATAATAAGACAAACTTTTGGAATATCTTAAAATCTATAACCTTTTCACTTTCTACAACAACGCTCTCTTTCTTAAGCTTTCAATTTTCTAGAGGAGAACTTTTAAAAGAATTTAGTTTGACTATGTCTATGTCTTTGGGTTTTACCTGGTTATTCACAGCTGTTATGTTCATTGTGAACAGAGAAATGCTAAGAAAATTCTGGAAAAGAAAAAAGTAATTAACTTATTTTGGTTTGAACATATCGCTGTTTATCTGCAACGGTACATTCAACCAATAAAAGATACTCAGATCGAATTGAATGTACGCAAGATAATCAAATTCTTCTTGTCCAAAATTGTATTTGACGTCTCCTCCTGCCTTTATTCCATCGAATCTATACTTTCCAGATTCAAAGGATATATATGGCCTCCATAATGTCTTTTCTACGTTGGTTCCAGCGTATATAGATTCATCCTCATATCCAATGTAAGGGTCTATCTTCGTATCAAGCACAACAAAAGGCTTATCTAATTTTGCGTTTATACCAGAACTTGAATCATACGTGATTCCTATACCCATTTCATAAATATTGTAATTGTTAACAGAGTAGGGACCTATTTGGAAAATAGAATCTAGGACATATGATTCAAAAGTTGTGTTTCTAAATAAACCTCCACCTCCCACAAATGTGTTTATCGTATTTCCTAAATACAAAAGAGAACTATTGGAAACATAGAAACTTGTTAAAATATCTTCTTCTATCAAGCTCAAAGTTATACTGTTAGTCGTATAATAATCAAAGGTCAAGGATAAATCCCCGTACACTTCATTCCCATATGAATATGCATCTACAAACCCAATGTAGTTCATAGCCTCGCTGATAAAAAATGCACCCGCTCCGTATAAAATATTTTCTTCTGTATCAATGGCTAAAATTGGAAATGGCACTATATAAGGGTTTTCAAACGTGTATTTTTCTACTTGAACATCTTCAGGATAATATATTTCATAACTTTCAAAATCAACTTGTGTAAATTCGCCTTGTAAAACAAAACTTTCTTTAACTGCACTTTCTAAATCTAAATAACTCAAATGGTATCCCTCATGATCGTAAACTAAATGGTACAACTTATCGTTCAAAACTACTGGGTCAAAACCACCGCTTAAATAATTTGTCAGACGCTCAACCATTTTGTTGTTTGTGTTTAACCTATAAATATTGTATATCCCATCTTCGTAATTAGCTGAATAATATATAAAATCATTATCGATAAATAACCCGAGCTCTTTAACTTCATCATCTGTAATTTGATAAATTTTTTCTGGTGATAGATCATATGAATAGATGTCCGTTTGGTTATTGTAATTAGCGGAAAAATATATTTTATCTTCTCTTCCTACAATATCGTTAAAAACATACTTACCAAAATCTATTAACTTTTTTACTTCGTTAGTCTTTAAATCGTACAAATACAAAGCGGTCAAGCCTTTATCTAATTTTGAATAAGCTATCTTATCGTTTCCCACAAAACCAAAAGCTTTAACCCTCTCATCTATTAGCCTTTCACCGTTTAGGCAATCACAATCATAATACAACTTATTTGTGTAATATCCCATATTGTAGGTAGTCACTAAGTACAAAAGATCACCTCTTGAATTTACATCGAATGAACTTACTCCCTTTTT
>NZ_JALY01000133.1:0-3361 GCF_002924615.1 Petrotoga halophila DSM 16923
TGTATAATAAAAGGGACTAAATTTATCCTAATTAAAGGAGGACTTTAGATGGCAAAAGTCAACGTTATATTCTACAGTATGTATGGCCATATCTATCAAATGGCTAAAGCCGAAGCGGAAGGCGCAAAAGAAGTAGAAGGAACGAATGTTGAGATCTACCGAGTCCCTGAAACCGTTCCTGAAGATATTCTAATCCAATCTGGAGCTAAAAAGGCACAAGAACAATTTTCACATATTCCAATAGCAAATATGGATTCTCTAGTTGAAGCTGATGCGATAATTTTTGGTACTCCCACCAGATTTGGCATGATGGCGGCGCAAATGAGGCAATTCCTTGATACAACAGGTCCACTTTGGGCAAAGGGAAGTTTGGTTGGAAAAATAGGTAGTGTCTTTACTTCTACTAGTACTCAACATGGGGGTCATGAATCTACTATTTTAAATTTTCATACAACGTTATTGCACCATGGAATGATTATTGTTGGAATTCCCTTTACTGAGCCAGATCTGAGCGATGTATCGAATATTCATGGGGGTTCACCGTATGGCGCCTCGGCAATTATCACCCAGAGCGATGAAAATAGACCTAATGAAATAGAACTTAATATTGCCAAAAGTCAGGGAAGAAGAGTAGCTGAAATAGCAAAAAAGCTTTTTGGTTGATATTTTGGAGAATAAACTCAAGGAGTACAATATCGGCTTTAAGAAACTTTTGAAAATTTTTGAAGGCGCACAAATTGTGCGTCTTTATTTTTTTTGAATTTAAAACTTCAATTGACTTTTAAAAAAATAATTGTTATAATTAATTATGATTATTCACTTGGTGTATGAATGAAATGATTAGAGGTGATCTTCCCAATGCTAAATATTCAAAATTACATTTTTTTCAACCCCTCTCCAAACTTTCGAGAAATGATGATCTTAAAGTTAATTTCTCAAGAAAACGATATTTCTCAAGAAACGATGGCGAAAAAAGTAGGGGTTGTCCCATCGATGATAAACAAGTATTTAAAGGATTTTGAAGAGAATGGAAATATTATAAAAAGCGGTGAAAACAAACGTAATATGAGTTATGAACTTACAGAGGCGGGAAAAAAGAGGTTGCAATTTTTAACCCTTAGTTTCGTTGATGAGGTTTCTGAGCTGTACACAGAAACCAAAGACTCCTTCAAAAAAGTTTTTCAAACTCTTAAAAAAGATAATTTAAAGGATATTCTTTTGTATGGTGCAGGGGTTGTTGGAGGGATTGTACTAAAGGTTTTGAAGGATGAAAATATTAATATAATTGGATTTTTGGATGATTCTCCTTCAAAGCAAGGAGATAAGCTTCAAGGAATAGATATTTACCCGCCGGAAAAAGCCAAAGAGTTAACCTATGATGCCCTCATAATAGCTTCGTTTAGAAAGTCAGAAAAAATATTGGAAAAGGCAACGGAAAGAAATTTGGAAAAATTGTACGTTTTTAAGATAGATGAGGAAGGCAATATTTCTTTGGAGGGGGATATGAAATGAAAGATAAGATGGAGGTTCCTCTTTTTGATTTAACAAGGCAATATGAAAAATTGAGAAAAGATGTTCTGAAGAAGTTGGATGCTGTTTTCACTTCTGGAAACGTGGTTATGGGAAGTAATGTAAAAGCCTTAGAAGAGGAAATTGCGAAGTATATAAACGTAAAGTATGCTATCGGTGTTGCCAATGGTTCTGATGCCCTAAGAATATCGGTTCAAGCTCTGGGTATAAAAGAAGGGGATTATGTCATCACCACACCATATACTTTTTTTGCAACTGCAAGTGCAATTGTACTGAATGGAGCCACTCCTATATTCGTGGATGTAGAAGATAAATACTACAACCTTGATTTGGATAAAGTCGAAGATTTGCTTGAAAATCATCCGGAAAAAGAAAAAATTAAAGCAATTATTCCTGTACACCTTTTTGGAAAAACCGTTGATTTAGAGAGATTGGAAAAAATAAGAGAGAATTACAACGTAAAAATCATAGAAGATGCCGCTCAATCTATTGGGTCTGTATGGCAGTATAAGAATGGCGAAAGAAAATTTAGTGGTAGTATAGGAGATTTGGGTATTTTTTCTTTCTTCCCAACAAAAAATCTGGGTGGTTATGGTGATGGTGGAATGGTTGTTACAAACGACGCGGATTTGGCAGATAGGGTCAGAAAACTAAGAGTCCATGGTGCAGCAAAAAAATATTATCACGATGAAGTTGGTTACAATTCAAGATTAGACGAAGTTCAAGCCTCAATATTGAGAATAAAACTAAACAATTTAGATGAATACATTGATAAAAGAATAAAAAAGGCAAAAAATTATGAAGAATTATTTGAATTACATAACCTCAACGAAGATTTAAGTTATCCTGCTTATTTTAATGATAGAACCCATGTTTATCACCAATACGTTGTTACTTTGAATAACCCCAAAGATAGGGATAAATTGAAGAAATTTTTAGAAAATAAAGGCGTTGGAACATCGATATACTATCCCCTGGGTTTGCACCTTCAAAAGTGTTTTGAGAACTTGGGTTATAAAGAAGGGAACTTCCCTGTAGCTGAAAAGGCATCTAAATCGACGATAGCTTTGCCGATGTTTCCAGAGCTCACCAAAAAAGAGCAGGAATACGTAGTTAAATGTATTAAAGAGTTTTTTTCAAAATAGTTTTAGAATTCATAAAAACAGTGTTATTTTAGAAAGGGGAGGACTGAAAAATGGCATTACTAGACAAAATAAAAGATAAAACGGCAAAGGTAGGGGTAATAGGTTTAGGTTATGTGGGTTTACCTCTTGCGGTAGAAAAGGCAAAGGCAGGGTACCATGTTTTAGGGTTCGATATTCAAAAAGAAAAGGTTGAAAAGGTCAACAAAGGAATAAATTATATTGGAGATATTGTAAATTCAGAGTTAGAAAAGCTAGTTGAAGATGGTTATCTAAGCGCCACAACTGATTATGATAGAATAAGGGAATGCGATTGTGTTATGATATGTGTTCCAACTCCTTTGAATAAATACAAACAACCTGATTTAAGTTTTGTTGTTGATTCAACAAAAGAGGTAGCAAAAAGGCTTCACCCAGAAATGTTGATTGTTTTAGAAAGCACTACATATCCAGGAACCACCGAAGAAGTAATTCTGCCATTATTACAAGAATATGGGTTTAAGGTTGGAAAAGATTTTTATTTAGCTTTTAGCCCAGAGAGGGTAGATCCAGGAAATTTGATTTACAAGACCAAAAATACACCAAAAGTAGTCGGTGGAGTTACCGAAAAATGCACTCTACATGCAAAGACACTAAGTGAAGACGTAGTAGAATCAGAAGCTTTCACCGTTACGTCTCCTGAGGAAGCC
>NZ_JALY01000287.1:0-1558 GCF_002924615.1 Petrotoga halophila DSM 16923
AAGTATGCTATCGGTGTTGCTAATGGTTCTGATGCCCTAAGAATATCGGTTCAAGCTCTGGGTATAAAAGAAGGAGATTACGTTATCACCACACCATATACTTTTTTTGCAACCGCAAGTGCAATTGTACTGAATGGAGCCACTCCTATATTTGTGGATGTAGAAGATAAATACTACAACCTTGATTTGGATAAAGTCGAAGATTTGCTTGAAAATCATCCAGAAAAAGAAAAAATTAAAGCCATTATTCCTGTACACCTTTTTGGAAAAACCGTTGATTTAGAGAGATTGGAAAAAATAAGAGAGAATTACAACGTAAAAATCATAGAAGATGCCGCCCAATCTATTGGGTCTGTATGGCAGTATAAGAATGGTGAAAGAAAATTTAGTGGCAGTATAGGAGATTTGGGTATTTTTTCTTTCTTCCCAACAAAAAATCTGGGTGGTTATGGTGATGGTGGAATGGTTGTTACAAACGATGCGGTTTTGGCAGATAGGATCAGAAAATTAAGGGTTCATGGTGCTGCAAAAAAATATTATCACGATGAAGTTGGTTATAATTCAAGATTAGACGAAGTTCAAGCTGCAATATTGCGAATAAAATTAAATAATTTAGATGAATACATTGATAAAAGAATAAAGAAGGCAAAAAATTATGAAGAATTATTTGAATTACATAACCTCAACGAACATTTAAGTTATCCTGCTTATTTTAATGATAGAACCCATGTCTATCACCAATACGTCGTCACTTTGAATAATCCTAAAGATAGGGATAAATTGAAAAAATTTTTAGAAAATAAAGGCGTTGGAACATCCATATACTATCCCCTTGGCTTGCACCTTCAAAAGAGCTTTGAGAACCTGGGTTATAAAGAAGGGGACTTCCCTGTAGCTGAAAATGCATCCAAATCGACGATAGCCTTGCCAATGTTTCCAGAGCTCACTAAAAAAGAACAGGAATACGTAGTTAAATGTATTAAAGAGTTTTTTTCAAACTAGTTTTAGAGTTTCTAAAGATAGTGTTATTCTAGAAAGAGGAGGACTAAAAAATGGCATTACTAGACAAAATAAAAGATAAAACGGCAAAGATAGGGGTAATAGGTTTAGGTTATGTTGGTTTACCTCTTGCGGTAGAAAAAGCGAAGGCAGGGTACCATGTTTTAGGGTTCGATGTACAACAAGAAAAGGTAGAAAAGGTCAACAAAGGGGTAAATTATATTGGAGATGTTGTAAATTCAGAGTTAGAAAAGCTGGTTGAAGATGGTTATCTAAGCGCCACTGCCGATTATGATAAAATAAAGGAATGCGATTGTGTAATGATATGTGTTCCAACCCCTTTGAATAAATACAAACAACCTGATTTAAGTTTCGTTGTTGATTCAACAAAAGAGGTAGCCAAAAGGCTTCATCCTGAAATGTTAATTGTTTTAGAAAGCACTACCTATCCGGGAACTACCGAAGAAGTAATTCTGCCATTATTACAAGAATATGGATTTAAGGTTGGAAAAGATTTTTATTTAGCTTTTAGCCCAGAAAGGGTAGATCCAGGAAATTT
>NZ_JALY01000009.1:0-1720 GCF_002924615.1 Petrotoga halophila DSM 16923
TTTCAACATGAAACAGATCATCTCGATGGCATTTTATTCACTGATAAATTACCCATTGTAAAGAAAGCCAGATTAAAAAAGGAACTGAACAAACTAATAGAAAAGGGTAAAAAACGTGCATTAGAGTTAGGTGAAGCGATAAAAACATGACAAATAGCAAGGATTTTAAAATTGTTTTCATGGGGACACCTGACTTCGGTGCCCAAATTTTGGAAGAACTAATAAAAAACAATTTCAATATTGTAGGAGTATTTTCCCAACCTGACAAACCTAAAGGGCGCGGAAAAAAGCTTCAACCAACACCAGTTAAGATAGTTGCCCTAAAATACAATGTTCCAGTATTTCAACCAAAAAGTGTTAATAAGGGAGAAGGATTTGACTTTTTGAAAGAGCTGAATCCTGACATTATTATCACGGCGGCTTTTGGAAAAATATTGAGAAAAAATGTTTTAAAACTACCACCAAAAGGTTGTTGGAATGTTCATGCTTCTCTATTGCCAAAATATAGGGGAGCAGCTCCGATTCAACGAGCTATAGAAAATGGAGAAAAAGAAACAGGAATCAGTATTTTCAAGATGGTAGAAGCTCTGGATGCGGGAGATATCGCTATTCAAAAAAGTGTCCCCATTGAAATAAATGACAATTATGGCTTGGTTTATGAAAAATTATTATCACTTGCCAAAGATGCTGTTTTAGAGTTTTTAAACTCATTCGATCAGTTAACTTTGAAACCACAAAATGAAGAAGAAGCCTCATATGCAGAAAAAATTACAAAAGAAGATCTTAAAATAGATTTTAATAATGACACTATAAAGGTTCACAACAAAGTTAGAGCTTACGATCCATACCGTGGAGTAAGAAGCGTATACGAAAAAGAAGAGGTAAAGATATTTGGTTCGGAATTTTCTGCTGATTTGTTGACAATAGAAAACAAAGAAGAGCCTGGAACAATAATCGCTATTGAAAAAGACGGCATACTTGTAAAATGTAGAGACGGGGCTATAAAGATAAAAGAGATACAATTCCCTGGCAAAAAAAAGATAACCACAATAGATGCCATTAATGGGAAAAAACTAAGATTATTTGGACAGTTTAGCCCTTATTAAAGAAAAGCTTTTCAACGTTGCTTTTTGTTATCTCTTTCAAAGTTTCAACATCTATCCCTTTTATTTCGGAAATTTTCTCATAAACATACTTTACGTACGTTGGGTTGTTCCTTTTTCCTCTATAAGGTACAGGAGGTAAAAAAGGGGAATCTGTTTCAGGCAAAATTCTTTCAACAGGTGTTTTTTCAACCACTTCCCTCAATTTATTATTTTTTGGATAAGTAATCGGACCATCAAAACCTAGATATAAGCCCAAATCCAAGAATTTCTGTGCTGTTTCCCAATCACTTGAAAAACAATGAACGACACCTTTTCTTGCTGGCAATCCTTTTTTCTGCAAAAAATTGTATGCCTCTTCATATGCGTCTCTAATATGAAAAACTACCGGTAAACCCATTTCTTCAGCGATATCTAATTGTGCATCCAAACTTTTATACTGGTCTTGTTTATTCGTTTCCCAATAAAAATCCAAGCCGATTTCGCCAATTGCTACAATCTTAGGATTTCCTGCTAGTTCTTTTATTTCATCTAAATCTGTTTCCTTTAATCCCAAGCTTTCAGAGGGATGTATTCCAACAGCTCCAAATATTTTTCCCTCATCTTTTACAAAATCT
>NZ_JALY01000008.1:0-9667 GCF_002924615.1 Petrotoga halophila DSM 16923
TCTCAACTGTCAAACTCAGGTGATTTCCTCAGGTGCTTTTGTAAAATAAAATCCTCCAAATTTACCTTTTTCTGAAGAAACTATCTTGGCTTTTTTTAACTCGGCAAATATCTTCGCTAAAAATTCTTGTGAAATACCAGAACTTTCAGCGATCTTCGCTATTGAGATTTTGGTGTTTTTCTCATCTTTGTTTCTATTTTGAAGTTCATACATTTCATACAAACCACGTATAGCATAACAGCTCTTTACTGTTAACGACATGATAGTCCCCGCCTTTATTCTTTTTATTAAAAATCCCCTATCCCACAAACTCCTATATTCAACCTATTTTTAAGCGATTGTGATTTCTTTGCAGAGATAAACATCTTGTATGGCATTCAATATTTCTATTCCTTCTTTCATTGGTTTTTGAAACGCCTTTCGTCCACTTATAAGTCCCATTCCTCCAGCTCTTTTATTGATAACAGCGGTTTTAACAGCATCAGCTAAATCGTTTTTCCCCGAAGGTCCTCCGGAATTAATCAACCCAATTCTTCCCATATAATTGTTAACAACTTGGTATCGGGCCAAATCAATTGGATGATCTGAGACCAAGTCTGTATACATTTTTTTGCTGAATTTTCCGTATTTTTCTTCTTCGTTTAATGCTGTATAACCTCCGTTTATTTGAGGCAACTTTTGTTTAACTATATCGGCTTCAATCGTAACCCCTAAGTGATTTGCCTGTCCTGTTAAATCAGCACTTACGTGATAATCTTTCCCGTTTCTTACAAACGCATTGTTTCTCAAGTATGCCCATAATACTGTTGCCATACCTAGTTCGTGTGCCTCATGAAAGGCTTTACTGATTTCAACTATCTGCCTATCGCTTTCCTTGGAACCAAAATATATAGTTGCTCCGATAGCCGTAGCTCCCAATTCAAATGCTTGCTTCACGTTGGCAAAGAGTATTTGATCATAGGAATTAGGATAAGTTAAAAGTTCATTGTGGTTAATCTTTACGATAAATGGGATCTTGTGAGCATACTTTCTAGCCACAATTCCTAAAACCCCTAGAGTAGAAGCAACCGCATTACAGCCACCTTCAATAGCTAATTTCACGATATTTTCCGGATCAAAATAGATGGGATTGGGAGCAAAAGACGCACCTGCCGAATGTTCTATTCCTTGATCAACGGGAAGAATCGACAAATAACCCGTATTAGCCAGTCTACCATGATCAAATAAAAGTTGTAAACTTTTTAAAACTTGAGGTGATCTATCTGAGTTTACAAAAATTCTATCTACCCAATCAGGACCAGGAAGATACAATTGATCTTTTGAAATCTTTGGTGAATTAAAATTGAGTAGTTCATCTGCCTCTTCAGCAAGAAGATTTCGAATAATATCGATATCCATAAGTATTTTCCTCCTTTTAAGTTTTTTAAGCGCCCCTTCGCCCCGCAGCCCACCCTTCTAAGGAAAGATCCTGCGGTCCCTTCGCCCCGCAGTCAGCCCAGAAAATCATAGGAGTCTTTACCTTTTCGCACCGCTACCTGCCCTAACAGAAAACGGCATTCTTTTCACAATCATCGGTATAAATAACAGTTGAAGAATTATACCTGGAATTCCAAAAACATAACTCATTAAAATTGAAGTTAGAGGGCTAAAATTTATATTAAGTATTAGTCCTATGGTGTAGTAGGCTATCATATAAACACCTCTACCTATCAACATGGATACTATGAGATTAAAATATATGTTTTTCTTATTTAAAAGTCCTGATATAAACCCGTAGGTTGCAACTTCTATAGTCATAAATATAAAAACAGGAAATGGTGGCATACCGAAAAGCAAAAAATTTAAAACGGGCATTAAAGCCCCTACAAGTAATCCAATCGTTGCCCCTTCCATGATTCCAGCCATTAAAGCAACAAAATGCAACGGTAAGATTATAGTTCCCAGCATTGGATTACCGATACTATGAACCAAAAATGAAAAAACAACAACCCCCAACGCTATATACACAGGTGATCTTGCAACTCTTCTTAGAGCTGTTTGCTGAGCATTAGTATTCTCCATGTAAATCACCTCCATTTTGATATATGGATCTAAATTGAAATAGAATTTTTGAATGTATAACTGTTTTGTTTTGAATACGGTACTACTTGAAACAAATCCATGTTGAAACAAAATTCCAGATCATCTTTGAGCCCAAGATTTTTAAGCCTTTTGGCATGATCGGAATTCATGACATAACTTCTCTTGCTTTTAGTTAAATTTAAAGATATTCTTGCGCCATCGTTTAAGTTGTAAGTACGTTTTTCCATAATTTTTTGAACAAACAATCCAGCCAGATATGAATCTTCTAAAGAGACGACCCTGTTGGTACCAGAGCAAACTATGCCAATATTTTGAAAATCCCTTCGTATTATGAAATCTACCACAGAAGAAAAATTTAGCAACGAAAGGGCAATTGTATCTCCAAGTTCGTTTATTTTTTTCATAGCTTTAGATCCGTTGGAAGTAGTTAGTACAATCGATTTTTTCCTAATTTTATCAGAATTATTTAAAAATTCCAAAGGAGAATTGCCAAAATCAAAACCTTCTAACTTTATGGCTTCCCTTTCGCCGGCGAGTAAATATCCCATATTTTTTAATTCTTTAGCCACTTCGATGTCGTCGGTTACAAAAATTTCTTCTGCTCCACAATGGACTAACGCAGATATACTAGAAGTAGCCCTTAAAATATCGATAAGGATATAGAGCTGATGATTTTTTATATTCTCATTCGGTAGAAAATAGACATTCAATTCTCGTTCAAAGAGGCTTTCTTCTGTTATCTTAATCGATCTCCTTTTCTTCTGGGGTGAGATAGGTTTCCAACCCATAATATTCGAGGTGCCACGTTTCGTTTAAAGAAGCTAAAACGTATCTATAATCTCCTTCATATATGATGTGTGAGACAGATGTATTGTCAACTCTAAAAGCAGTATGTTGATTAAGTGGAATATTAAGAATCCAGGAAATAATAGTCCTAATAGCTAAACCATGTGCAACCACGACTATTTTATCCTCTAATTTATGCTCCTTAACTATT
This sequence comes from Petrotoga halophila DSM 16923, assembly GCF_002924615.1. NCBI lineage: Bacteria > Thermotogati > Thermotogota > Thermotogae > Petrotogales > Petrotogaceae > Petrotoga > Petrotoga halophila. The sequence goes on from NZ_JALY01000008.1 coordinate 3,080, forward strand.
TTCTTTATAGCCCTTACAGCCCTTCTTTGCACATCCCCTAAAGCTTCAACACCTTCCACCACTGCCCAGATATCCTTGTGCCAATACTCTAATTCTTCTTTGTAATTAAGAAGTATCTCTTCTAACTTTTTCCCATCCCAATTTCCTATATTACATTCGTTAAAATCAGGATCTTTTTTTATTCGCAAATTGTGGTACTGATTGATGATTTCTGCCGTTTTAATAGCTCTTTGTAGACCGGATGAATACATTCCATCTATTTTCATATTTTTGAATCTTTCTGCAGTTGCCTTAGCCTGACTAATTCCTTCTTCATCAAGTTCTACGTCTCTTTGGCCTTGCCAAATTCCCATTTTGTTCCAAAGTGTAGCTCCATGTCTTACTAAGTAAATATCCAAAACTCAGACACCTCCAATTATTCCCATTCTATTGTAGCAGGGGGTTTTGATGAAATATCGTAAACCACTCTTGTAATTTCTTCGACTTCGTTGGTTATTCTGCTGGAAACCACGTCTAAAATTTCAAAAGGAATTTTAGACCAATCTGCGGTCATACCCTCCACACTATCAACAGATCTTAAAGCTGCTACATAACCATAACTCCTTTTATCACCAGTTATACCTACCGTTTTTACCGGTATTAAAACAGCGAAAGCTTGCCATACCTTATCGTACCAACCTGTTTCTTTAAGAGTTTTTATAAAAATACTATCTACCTTTTTTAAAATTGTTAATTTTTCTTCGTTTATTTCTCCAATGATTCGAATCGCCAATCCAGGGCCTGGAAATGGATGCCTGTACAATATCTCTCTTGGGAGACCTAAGATTTCTCCAACGCTTCTGACTTCGTCTTTGAATAGCTCTTTAAGTGGTTCGACTATTTTTAAATCTATATCCTCTGGAAGTCCTCCCACGTTGTGATGACTCTTTATTTTGAATGTCTTTTTCCCGGATTTTGCACTTTCTATGACATCTGAATATATTGTTCCCTGTATTAAATACTCGCAGTCTTTTTCTTTTTTGGCCTCTTGCTCAAAAACCCTTATAAACTCTTCCCCTATAATCTTACGTTTTTGTTCAGGATCTGTAACCCTTTTTAATTTGCTTAAAAATCGCTCCTGGGCATCTACAGTTGTCAAATTCAAACCCATATAATCTCTGAACGTACTTTCAACTTCTTCAACCTCGTTCATTCTCAAAAGGCCATGGTTTACAAAGATGGCTTTCAGATTATTGCCTATAGCCCTATGGGTTAGTACAGCCGCAACTGATGAATCTACTCCCCCTGATAGGGCTATAATTGCTTTTTTATCACCGATAGTATCTCTTATTTCCTTTATCTTATTTTCAACAAAATCCATCAAAGTCCATGAACCTTTCAACCCACATATGCCGTGAACGAAATTTTTCAATATATCAATTCCAAATTCAGTGTGTCTAACTTCCGGGTGAAATTGGATGCCGTATATATTTTCTGTTTCGTTTTCAAAAGAAGAGATGATATTGTTTGAGGTGAGAGAAGTTATTTTAAATTTCTCGGGAACTTGAGTCACCATATCCTTGTGGCTCATCCACACGTTAAATGTACTGGGAATCTTTTTAAATAAGAGGGATTGATCGGTTATGGTAATTTTCGTTTTTCCATACTCAGCTATACCTCTTTGTTCGACCTTTCCACCAAGTTTTTTCGCCATAAGCTGCATCCCATAACAAATACCTAAAATAGGCAGTTCAGCATTCAAAATTTCATCTGATATATCTGGTGCATCAATATCATAAACACTGTCAGGTCCACCAGATAAGACTATACCTTTCACATCGTTAAAGGATATATTATCGTCAAATTGAACTACTTCTGAAAATACCCCCAGATCCCTAATCCTTTTTGCTAGAAGCTGTGTGTACTGAGAACCATAATCTACGACAAGAATCTTTTCCATTGAGAAACCTCCGAAAACGAGAAGTTTTGATTATAAAATTATAACTCTCTGCTTTTTATCAGGTTCGTATGAAGATAAAGCTCTGTTTTTGTACAATAAAGTGTAAATATTACTTGCTAAAAAATCGTATTCAATCTGATTTAAGTAGATTTCAGGAATGCTTTGATACCTTTTTTTGCTTGATAATAGCTTGTCGTTTAATCTATTATATATTTTTCTGTATGTCGATGGGGTAGTAATAATTGGATAAGTAGAAAGATCTTTCATTTTACCAAGCAACTCTTGTCCTTTCTTTGTGAAGGCTAAAACCCTTAAATATTGTGGCCCATGACTGTTGTATAATTTCACGTCTCTCTCTTTTAAATCAAAGAAAATCTTTAAAAGAGTTCTTTTCACCCTTGTCAAGGTAAACCTTTTCGTCTTGACGTTGTTTATTAATTCTGTGAGGTTGGAACTTATTTTCGAAAATTTTGAATATCTAGTTTCTAATCCTTCTTTTACGCCGTCTATTTGTATTAATTCTTCTTTTTTCATCATTCGCAGCTTACCTAAAATCATATCTCGCATATCTTCAAATATTATTGGCGCTTTGCCTTTTTCAATCTCCCTAAGTAGAACCTCATATGAGAAGGGCGGAACTCCTTGCCTAACTTTGTTCATCTCGTTTTTTTCTATAAGATTTCGTATCGCAGTGGCACTGGAAATTTCACCTGTGAATTCTTTTTGATTGTATCCTGCCTTTATTCTTGGAATAGTATGTGGGATAATCTTTGAATCATATAATTTTAAAGCATTTAAATACTCTATACCTAAGATATCGTTGGATTGTTCTAATATGTCTATCAGGTTGTGTTCGTAATTTGAAGATTCTAAATACTCAACTAAGGCAAACTTTCGAGCATTTGGAAAAGAGAAACCTTTTTTTAAATTCTTGTTGAGTAACTTTTTAAAACTTTTGGGTTGTTCATACAAAATACTCGATATTTTATCCAAAACTTCTAAATTACTCGATTCACTACCAAAAACTATATCTGTAACAACATTGGTTCTTTCTAATACGCCTATGGACCCCGTGGCGAAGCCACTCGCATCCTGTATACAATAGACAAATGGTAATTCCAAGACAACGTCTACTCCCATATTTACAGCAACTTCTGCTCGAGAAAACTTATCCAAGATTGCCGGTTCTCCTCTTTGGACAAAATTTCCGCTCATCACAGCGATAGTATAATCAGGGTTAATTAAAGTTTTAGCTTCTCTTAAATGATGAAGGTGTCCATTATGAAAGGGGTTGTATTCAACAACTACACCTAAAACTTTCAAAATTGATCTCCTTATTAAATACTGCCTTTAGAAAATCTAAAGCTTGTTTTAGCGCCCCTTCGCCCAGCTCCCCACCCATAAGATTAAAAAAATCTTTGTCCTTTATCCTACAACACGCTCCTAAGGATAAAGAAATCTTCGCCTTTTATATTTATTATACCAAATTTGAGGGAGTATCCCAACACAACACGTTATTTGCGTTGCAAATGAAGGTGTGGAAATCATTTTAAAACAATTACGAAAAGAGCGTTTTGCACAAGGCTGCAAAAGCTTCGCAAATGAGTATTCGGAAATGGTTTCAAAAGAGTTATGAAAAAGCGTTTTGCATTAATCAGCAAAATTAATTAAGTATTTAATAAATTATAAAATAAATATGTTAAAATTATAAAAAGCAAATTAATAGATATATTTAAAAAAGGAGTAGAAAGACTTGTGAATATTTTACTTTCAAACGATGATGGAATAATGTCTCCAGGTATTATTACCCTAAAAACGTATCTCCAGCAAAAGCATGATGTTTACGTTGTCGCACCCGACATAGAAAGAAGTGCAACGGGTCATGGAATCACGGTAAGAAACCCTCTTTGGGCAAAAACAGTTAAGTTTGGAGACACTTTTTTTGGTCACGCAGTGAATGGAACTCCTGCTGATTGTGTTAAAATAGGATTAGACGCTATATATAAACAGATACATTTTGATGTTGTAATCTCCGGTATAAATAGGGGAGCCAATCTCGGAACGGATGTGCTTTATTCTGGCACCGTTTCTGCGGCGTTGGAAGGTGCTGTTGGTGGTTATCCTTCCATTGCTGTTTCCTGTGTTGACTTTTCCAATCCTAACTTTGAAGATGGAGCAAAGGTTGTTTTGAATATCTTGGAAAAATTAGATTTGAACAATTGGCCAGAATTTACGACATTAAACGTTAACATTCCAAAAATCCCTTATGATGAAATGAAAGGTATAAAAATTACCAAGCAAAGTAGAAGAAGATATCAAGATTACTTTGAAGAAAGAAAAGATCCTTTTGGAAATTCTTATTATTGGATGTTGGGAAATATTATAGAAGATGATAACGATGACAATTCAGATTATAATGTAATAAATCAAGGTTATGTTGCAGTAACACCGTTAAGTGTTTTCATGACAAAATATGATTTTATAGATGAATTGAAATCACGGTTGGAGGTTTAAAGAGATGGAAATTCGACTTATTGGAGACCCTGTTTTAAGAAAAAGGGCAAAAAAAGTGGAAAATTTCGACGAAAACTTAAAAAATGTAATCGATGAGATGTTTTCTACTATGTATCTATACGATGGAGTAGGTTTGGCTGCGCCTCAAGTGGGAATATCTTTGAGGTTCTTCATTATGGATTCTAGAGAAAATGAGGGAGACAGCCTCACGGCAAATAAGGAAAAGGGCAAAAAAGTTGTTATTAATCCCGAAATAATAGAGTTCGTGGGAGAAGAGGTTAGTTTTGAAGAAGGATGTTTAAGCATTCCTGATATATTTGAAGATGTGGTAAGACCTGAGGGCGTGAAGGTACGTTATCAAGATTTAAGCGGAAACATCATAGAGGAAGAACTTCACGGATATCAGGCAAGAATATTTCAACATGAAACAGATCACCTTGAGGGAATTTTATTCACTGACAAATTATCCATTGTAAAGAAAGCTAGGTTAAAAAAAGAATTGAACCAACTGATAGAAAAGGGTAAAAAACGTGCATTAGAGTTAGGTGAAACGGTTAAAATATGACAAATAGCAGGGATTTTAAAATTGTTTTCATGGGGACGCCTGATTTCGGTGCCCTTGTTTTGGAAGAATTAATAAAAAACAATTTCAATGTTGTTGGAGTATTTTCACAACCTGACAGACCTAAAGGGCGGGGGAAAAAACTTCAACCAACACCGGTTAAAGAAGTTGCTCTAAAATACAGTGTTCCCGTATTTCAACCAAAAAGTGTAAATAAGGGAGAAGGGTTTGACTTTTTGAAAGAGCTGAATCCTGATATTATTATCACCGCTGCTTTTGGAAAAATATTAAGAAAAAATGTTTTAAAACTGCCACCAAAAGGATGTTGGAACGTACATGCTTCTCTATTGCCGAAATATAGGGGAGCAGCCCCAATTCAACGAGCTATAGAAAACGGAGAAAAAGAAACAGGAATCAGTATTTTCAATATGGTAGAAGCTCTGGATGCGGGAGATATTGCCATTCGAAAAAGTATCCCTATTGAAATAAATGACAACTATGGTGTTGTTTATAAAAAATTATTATCACTTGCAAAAGAGGCTGTTTTAGAGTTTTTAAACTCATTCGATCATTTAACTTTGAAGCCACAAAACGAAGAAGGAGCCTCATATGCAGAAAAAATTACAAAAGAAGATCTAATTGTAGATTTTAATAATGATGCTAAAAATGTCCACAACAAAATAAGAGCTTACGATCCATACCCTGGAGTAAGAAGCATATACGAAAAAGAAGAGATAAAGATATTTGGATCGGAATTTTCTGATGATTTGTTGTCAATAGAAAATAAAGAAGAACCTGGAACAATAATCCGTATTGTAAAAGACGGAATACTTGTACAATGTAGAGCCGGGGCTGTAAAGATAAAAGAGATACACTTCCCCGGTAAAAAAAGAATATCTACCATAGATGCCATCAATGGGAAAAAACTAAAATTATTAGGACACTTTAGCCCTTATTAAAGAAAAGCTTTTCAACGTTACTTTTTGTTATCTCTTTCAAAGTTTCAACATCTATCCCTTTTATTTCTGATATTTTTTCATAAACATACTTTACATAAGTTGGGTTGTTTCTTTTTCCTCTGTAAGGTACAGGAGGTAAAAATGGCGCATCTGTTTCCGGTAAAATTCTTTCAACAGGTGTTTTTTCAACCACTTCCCTCAATTTATTATTTTTTGGATAGGTTATAGGGCCATCAAAACCTAAATATAATCCCAAATCCAAGAATTTTTCTGCCGCTTCCCAATCACTTGAAAAGCAATGAACGACGCCTTTTCTCGCTGGCAATCCTTTTTTCTGCAAAAAATTGTACGCCTCATCATAAGCATCTCTAATATGAAAAACTACCGGTAAGCCCATTTCTTCAGCAATATCTAATTGTGCATCCAAACTCTTATACTGGTCTTGTTTATTCGTTTCCCAATGGAAATCTAATCCGATTTCTCCAATTGCTACAATCTTAGGCTTTCCCACCAGTTCTTTTATTTTATCTAAATCTGTTTCCTTCAAATCCTGACTTTCAGTGGGATGTATTCCAACAGCTCCGAATATTTTTTCCTCATCTTTTACAAAATCT
>NZ_JALY01000295.1:0-1155 GCF_002924615.1 Petrotoga halophila DSM 16923
AAAAATATACACATATTACGACAAAATAGTTCTATTATCCGGTTCAAAAAATCTTAACTTTTATGATTCTGAATTAAATTTAATCAGAACTTTCACATATGAAGAAAATTTCAATTATTTTGTCCCTGTTAACAAAGATAGATTCATATTAGTAGGAGAAAGTATTAAATCCTTCAATTTGGAAGGAAATTTAGTTTGGAACTATTCCACAATAAATAAATTCCAAATAATCGATGAACCCTTAGTATACGACAAAGGTTTAATGGTAGGGGTAAAAGACTTCTTAACTCGATTTCTAATATTTTATGATGATTTCGATTCTCAATACTATTTCACTCGATACATCAAAGAAAAAATGCCTTTACCTCAAATGTTCGAAGAAATAGTGACACCTCCAACAACAGTCACCATACCAGCCACGCCCATTACACCCCAGGCAACGGAGATAACAGCCGAACCTACCCCAATCACGATACCAGAACCTATAGAAGAAGCTATTACGGCCCCTTCTACTCCTGTTGATATAACCGTTGAACCTACTCCATCAACGCCCCAGGCAACAGAAATAACGCCTGAGCCTACTCAAATCACAGTACCTGAGCCAGTAGAAGAAACTATTACCGTTCCTTCTACTCCTATTGATATAACCGTTGAACCTACTCCATCAACACCTCAGGCAACGGAGACAACGCCCGAACCTACTCAAATCACAATACCAGAGCCATTAGAAGAAGAAGATATTACGGCACCTTCTACTCCTGTTGATATAACTGTTGAACCTACGCCATCAACGGCTGAAGCGACAGAACTAACTAAAATATTCTCTAAAGGTTTCGATGAATATATCTACGGAAGTTTGTACGATGGAGAAAACTTTTATCTATATGGTTATGAAGGCAAAAATGACAATTGGGATGCAAAAACATGGAAAATGGATCCATATGGAAATATTTTAAACGAAACGTCGTTATATGCACAAAATACAGACTTTTTTAGAGATGCCATACTCACTAAAGATTCTACCGATAACACTAAGAATATAATCTACGTTGGCGATACCCTTTCTTACGGCTTAAACGGTAATGCTTACATTGTCTCTTTGACTGAAGATAGCAGCGTTAATTACCAAATAGATTACGGGGATATTGGTAGAGA
>NZ_JALY01000059.1:0-32202 GCF_002924615.1 Petrotoga halophila DSM 16923
TAGAGATATCCATCCTTACAATCGATACTTAAAATCGGAAGATCCAAATTAATAATTCTGTTTAAATCGAAATTTGACAGATCAACAATAGTCAGTTGAGAGCCTATAGAGTAAAATATATATTTATCATTCAGAGTAATTATATCAGGTGAATAATCAAAACTGAAATACTCGATAATGTTAAAATTTAAGTCTGTCCGAAAGACTCCTTTTTCGGTTAAAAGGATAAATCCATCAGAAGTGGAATGAATCTGGTCAATATAATCCTTGGAATAAAATTTAAAACTACTCTTTCCAGTCAAAAAGTTAAACTCTATTATCTTATCTTCCTCAGCTATATACGCAAAGTTATCAATAACTTCTATATCTTGAGCCATTCCTATAAACACCTTTGTTCCATCAAAGAAAGAATATATATTCTCTTGGGCAATAGCAAATACACTTTCTTGTGTTTCTTTTATACCTTCGATGTTTTCTGGAAAACTTTTGGTAATTGTATTCGTAGCATCATAGAAATTAACTAATTTTCCATTGAGTTCGTAAAATCCCTTTTCCCCTTTTATCAAACTCCCATTATATCTTTTCTCCCATAACTTTTCTTTTTGTTTATCTATATAAACTATCTTTTCACCCTCATCAATTAATACCCCTGATTCTAAAACAACAAAATCATCAATTGAGTCAACTGTATTAATATACTTAAGTAATTTTTTAGTATTTAGGTCATAAATATACAGCCCATCCTCGTTATTCGTTAAATATATGTACCTGTCATTTATCAAAATATTTGGTCTAGAAAATTGTCCGGTAATAATTTCTTGAGTTTCTAAAGATTCCAAACTTCTTTTATATACACCGTTATTCGTAGAAAAGTAAATCGAATCATATGATAACTGTATAGAAAAAGCATCTTCATCCCATATATACAATGGTTTCACATCATGTTTTTTTGTCGTGATCAAATCTTTTGTTTCAAATATCTGTATGCCCAATAAATCATCGTTCACCACAAAAAAATCTTTACTCAAACTAATCATTCTAGGTGATACCAACTGATCATAATAATTAATTTCTTCAATGGTTCTATCTTCTTTGACTTCATAAATCTTCATCCCTAAACCTGGACCAATCACAAATAAATACTTTTCAAACATTTCAACTTGGGTTACCATACCCTGTAAACGAATATGTTCTTTCAATCTTATATACACCTTATCTTTCAAATCGAAGCTTATCAAGCCATTTTCACCATCCGCAACAAATAATAATTCTCCATTCGTTGCAACGGATAGAGAATCACCAAATGTGGAGTAAGAGTTTAATAAAGCTACTTTTCGAGGATCTGAAAAATCATAGATTTTCAATCCCTCTCTGTCAACAAGATAAAGATAATCTTCATAAATTTGAGCATCGTTAACATAACTACCGGTTGTTACTGAAGCAATTATTTCTTTCTTTTCAACATCGAAAACATAAAATCCTTCGTAACCTCCTATTATTGCTCCATATTTGGCATTTACTGTTGAGATAGGAATTTTTTCTTGAACAATCGGATTAGTAACCTCTTCTACTTGAGTACTACTCCCCTGAACAGACCTTTCTTTTGCAATTTGGATGTAAAATATTACAACCGAAGTCATTATCAAAATTAAAACAATTAAAAAGCCTAAAATAGTATAATTCTTACTAATTTTGCGCACAGATTACACCCCAATAAGTTATAATTTTAATATAATTATAACATAATTTTTTTCGTATATTCTTTAGCTTAGAGACAACTTTTTTTCTAAATACTTTTGTGATATAATTTTTTAGAAATTTATTGAATTATAATTAGCCATTTTAAAAACAAAATTTTGATTTTAAAAAGGGGGAGTAAAAATGCCATCTGAGTTGAAAATAGTCACATTCAACATTGGTAGAGAAAAATTTGGCCTCGATATTATGAATGTGGATGCCGTAATTGAGTATGAAGAGACCACTAAATTACCAAATGCCTCTGACTATTTCGAAGGTGTAATAAATTATCGCAATGAAGAAGTTTTACCTATCATCAACCTGAGAAGAAAATTTAAAATGTCCGACTTTGAAGACAGATCTCACGCTAAAGTAATAGTATTAAAAATCGATCAAAGACGTGTGGGAATAATGGTTGACGATGTAAAAAACGTAAGAAGTATCGACCCTAATTTAATAAACGAAAAACCTAATATAGGTGGAATGCGCGGAGCTGACTTTATAAGTGGCATAGCACGTTTAGAAGATGGTATGCTAGTAATATTAGATATAGATAAACTGTTAACTGAAGAAGAAAAGATTGCTATAGAAGAAGTTATCAATAATTGAAGTGCTTTCAAAAAACATAAAAAGTGGCGATATATTTATTGCGCCACTTTCTTATAGAAAATCATTCTTCATCTGCAGAGGTTGGAATGACACAAATAAATTCTAAATCTTCATCTCCTGCGTTCTTCAATTGGTGCTCTATGCCTCCAGGGACGTAAACGAAACTTCCAGCTTCAACTGTATTGTATTTTTCTCCATCATAAACTTCTGCCTTACCTTTAACTATAAATATTTCATGTTCCCATCTATGAGAATGCCTCGGAGAATACCCACCTGGTTTAACGGTGAACAACCTCATAACAAAATTAGGTGCTCCATAATTACTCTTCCCTATTAGTATTCTTTTTTCAACATCTTTAGTCATTTCATTATTTATTATTAGAGGTTTAACTTCCTTTGCTTTACCTATTATTGCTTTTTCTTGGGACATATTCAATTTTCTCCTCCCTTGTGCCTAAGTATTTTGTTTTTTATCTTTTTTTACTAGTTTTGGGATGCTGGTCTTTATTTTCCCCAATCTATTAACATCACTCTCCAATGCGGCTTTATTTTGTTTTACGATTTCTTCATACACTTCTTCACGATAAATTTTTATGTCTTGAGGTGCCTCAAAACCGATTTTTATACTTCCATTATCTTGTTCAACCATAATAAGCTTTATTATTCTATTTCCTACCTGTATTACGATGGATTCTCCTATTTTTCTAGTTAATATCAACAAATCTATTCACCATCTTTTTGAACAGAGAGTATAGCCTTACTTCTTTCCAATTCTTCTTTCAAAAAGTGTCTAATTTTGTATTCTTCATTTTCAATCAAATATTGTACACCTTTATGATTTTTTTGCGAAATGATAATAGGAGCAGCTAAATTAATAGTTATTTCATCTTCTTTTTCAGGTATAGTTAGTATGCTTAATATTATAGCATCTTCTGGTTTCTCTAATTCCAAGTATTCTGTTAAATCTTCTGGCAGAGTAAACAGATAATCGCTTCTTATAAGTTGAGGAAAAGTAACAGGAAAAGCCACTTTTTTATCTTCTAACGAAGCTAACCACATGATGGGATACGTATCTTCAGGTTCCAGTAATACAAACTGTTTAAGACCTTCGAAACCTGGAATACCATACTCGAAAATTATCGTTCGCTCAGTATCTATCTTCACACTTCCCAACTTCGTTTCATACTCTTTTATCATGACTTTGAAAAACCTCCTTATAGAAAATCTGCCAAAGTTGGAGGAATAATATTACCAGCTGCCTTTAAAGCAGCTTGTAAGACATTTTGTTGCATTGCTAATTCCATTACTACTTGAGCTATATCTGCATCAGCTTCTTTGGATAAAAATTCTGTCGAAAAAGTATTAAAATCCTCCATTCTATTTGAAGTCATTTCTAAAACTCGTTGAGTAGCGCCAACTTCAGCTAGATTATTTAACGATTTGCCTTGTATTTCTTCAATATTTCCCAATTCACTTTGAATTGAAGTATTATCCCCTGATTCTATAGCTTGAGATAATCTTTTGACTATACCAAAAACAGATGCACCACTATCAGTTACAAAAACATCATAAACTGTTTTACCATATTCTATATCTTGGCCTCCAATGGATATCTTTTGCCTAATATTTGCCTGTGGGGGTACTGTTATTTTAAAATCCCCACTACTATCTATTTCCAAAACTTTTTGATTATTTTTGGCTCCTCCAAACACATAGTTTCCAGAAATTTCTGTATTTGCTATAGAAACTAGTTGTGTATTTATCTTGTTGAGTTCTTCTGTTATAGCGACCCTATCATCATCACTTAATGTATCGTTTGCCCCTCTAACAGCAAGCTCTTTTATTCTAAGGTATATTGAGCTCACTTCCTGTAATGCTGTATCATACATATTCACATAATTTTGGGCTGTTTCCACATTAGTTTTATAACGTTCAATTTCCCTCAATCTACTATCTAAATTAGAAATTCTTGTCGCAACAGCTGCGTTATCTGATGGGTAACGAACTTTCTTTCCGGAAGTTAATTGAGAATTTAAATCACTATATTTCCTTAAAACATCTTGAATATCGTTAAGCGTCCTACTACTTAGAAGATTCTCTGTGATTCTCATGTTTTTACCTCCTCACCAACCAAACAAGCACTGTTCACTCTATTATACAACACCCAAGTTGTTAATAACTGTCTCCATCATTTGATTTACCGCTGTGATAACCCTTGCAGAAGCATTAAAAGCTTGCTGATATTTCACAAGGTTAGTCATCTCCTCATCGATAGAAACACCCATCACTCTTTCTTTTTCAAGACTTATCTCACTATTCAGCATCTCACTGTTTAACCTCATTTTATCAGCCGTTTCACCCTTAACTCCTATATCTGTAACAATATTTCCCAAAAAGCTCGAAAAACCAATCCTCCCATTATCTAATACTGAATTATCATACAGCTTAGATATTTCATCCCATACTTCGACGTTTCCTGCACCGGTTGGAGAATAATTAGTATCATAATAACCCAAGTCGGTTGCAAGTAAAGAAGGATTCTTTTTTAAATTAGATGATACAGAAATTTGATTGACTATTCCTAACTCTTTATCAATTCTCAAAAGATCAGCTTCAGAAAACTTTTCATCAATTTGTTCAGGACTTATATCTGGAGAAATCAGTGTAACGATATTGTTAGAATCATCTTCGATAAATCCTAAAGCATTGAATAATTTTTCAGGACCTTTAATAGTAACGTTCTTTAAGTCAAAATTAATTAGATTTCCAGCACTCAACACAAATGAACCATGTGGAGTAACAGAAGCGGTAACCCCAGTGCTTGTGGCGTTGATTTTGTCAGCTAATTCATAAACAGTGTCCTTTAAAGGATTAACTTCGATTTTTATTCCATTTATGCTCATTTCTATTATTTCATTTGAACCTAATAAATTATTCAAAGTAGGTTTTGAGGTATCTAAGGCATCCAATGTAACTTTTTGTGCTTCCATTTGTGAAAGAGAACCGTCCACGTCATTCAACACAATGGTATCTAAGTCTGCATTTGGAATTCTCGTTGTGGGAAGGATGTATATAAATCCATCAATTTCTACTGCTTTCAAGTAACCTCCAGAACCGCTGTTTATATTTGATACTAAATCTACAGCATTAGAAAAATTTATATTATAATTAGCACCGGACATTTCAAATTCAAGGTTACCAGGTATAACTTTTGCAGAATCTATTTTGTATGCCTTAATTTCTTTAGTAGGAAAACCGTATTCCCTGAGAAAATCTCCTTCTATATCAACTAGTAATTTGTCTTGAAAACCAGAAGTATCATCAAAATAAATAGCATTATTTGTTGAATCATATTTTATTGAATTGTTATCGTTATAATGAAAAGGCAAAGCTGCAGCATCTACAGTGTAAAGATCGAAATTATTTAAATCAATTGAAGGATCACTATAAAAACTGCTTAAACTCGTGACGTGCTTAATTTCGTCTGGATGAAATACATCTGTATTTCCTGCTATCCTGAAAAATCTTGAATTTTCAAAACCTCTTTTGGTACTTATATCAGCAAAAAAGTTGGCCCCTGTTATAGTTCCTGTTGAATCCCACCCTTCTTTATAAATAAGATTAGTTGTATCTACTAAATACAAACCAAACTCATCGAGTTGTTGTTGATAAGAAGGGATGATTTCATCTCTCAATTCAAAAAGTGCAGACATTTTTCCATCGTTAAAAGTCAACAAATTACTGCCTACATAGGCATAATAGGCATCGTTTGTTTCTGCAATGGTTAAGGATCTTATCTCTTGATAACTACTTCCATTTAAAACTACTTTATCCCCCATACTCAAAGAAATTTGACCATTTGAATGACTTGTTATTCTTATATTGGAAAGTTCTGAAAGTTTATCCAACAATCTATCCCTCTCATCAAGCAAATCATTAGGGGAACCACTCATTGAGCTCGATGTTAATATCTTTTGATTTAAATCGGCAATCCTTTTCAAATAACCGTTTATTTCGTCTATTCTGAGCTTTATTTCATTGTTTATATCATTTTTTAATTCTTCTAACCTATAGTTAAGATCTTTCATGGTGTTAACTAATTCTTCCGCTCGAGATACAACCTGAGTTTTAGCGGCTTCATTTGATGGATCAGTTTTCAACTCCTCGATTGATGCCCAGTAAGAATCATACATATTTCTCAAACCCGTTTCTCCAGGTTCACCAAACAATTGTTCAATATAATGCACATTAGAATATATATTTTCCCAATAATTCAAACGAGAAGAAGTTTCTCGAAATTGCAAATCTAAAAATTCGTCTCTCACTCGTTGAATATCGCTTACCGTAGAACCAGTTCCAAAAGATAAAGCTGCTCCCCCACTCCCTATCGTTGTTAAATTAATAGGGTTGGTAGTCACAATAACAGGACTTTGCCTAGAAAAGCCCTGGGTATTAGAATTAGAAATATTATGGGCGACAACGCTCATAGCGATTTTATTGGTATAAACTCCTAGTAAACCCGTGTTCAATAGGCCGTTCAAAGTCATTGCACACACGCTAACCCCTCCAACTTCTTGAAGTTAAATCTTTGTTCAATCTACTACCCTTTTGAGAGTAAGTTTTGCTGTTCGTAATCGATTCAGGATTCAAAATTTGATATATAAAATTGTTCAAGTTAGATTGAAATGAAATGATGTTACTTAAAAGATCGATTTCACTCACTAACTCCTTTAAATTTTTAACTAGTTCTGAAAAGAGAAGTGCAATTTCATAATCATTCTTTGAAAAATAATCAATAATCGATTCTAATTTGTTCTGTATTCTTTCTTCCAAACATATTTTCGATATTAACTGTGCTCTTAAACCTTCTATTTTTTTAAAGTTACTTGCTAATTTTTCAATCGTCAAAAGGGTTGAATTAATCTCTTCGATAGATGCTTTTTTTACTAAGCTTTCCCTAAGGTTATAAAAAGATTTTTTTAACTCTATTAAACTAACGTTCTCTTCCTTTAATACTTTTTTTATCGCTTCTAAATCATTACTAATGTTGGTCACCTACTTCACTCAAACATTTTGTTTACAATTTGGTCTACATTGATATTATACGAGCCATTTTCAATAGATTCCTTCAATTTCGATACCAGTTCTTGTCGAATTTCTGGTATCTTACTTGATAGTTCTATATACTTCTTTGATTCTCCTGTAATCCTATTTGCACTTTCTAGGTTTTCAGATTTTACCTGCCTCTTAATAAAATCCTTATCAAGCCTTTTTCGATTTATTTTATCTAAATTATTACCATCAGCAGGATTGATATTGTTGATATCCATAATTTAGTCCCTCCTTTCAACAATTTGAATTTCATATGTATTATCGTCCACAATTATTATAACATTAGAAGTTTGTAGCAAAATTATTTTTTTCCAAAGACTTTTATACCTTTGTAGCAATAATAAAGAAATATAAATTTAAAAATTTTATTTATTTTTTTACTTGACTTTTCTATTTTTTAGGTATATAATTTTTTTAGACAGACCTAAAAAATAGATATTTCATAAATAAAAAATCATCAAATAGGAGGTAGGTAAATATGGAAGGAAGGATTCCTTTAATTGGAGAAAAGTTTCCTGAAATGAAAGTATTAACAACGGACGGTGCAAAAGAACTACCAAAAGACTACAAAGGAAAATGGTTGGTGCTCTTCAGCCATCCAGGAGATTTTACACCTGTTTGTACAACAGAATTTGTTGAATTTGCAAAAAAGCATGAAGATTTCAAAAAGATCAACACGGAACTTTTAGGACTTTCTGTTGATGCCGTTCATTCACATATCAAATGGATGGAATGGATCAAAGATAACCTTGGAGTAGAAATTACTTTCCCTATAATAGCTGATACAATGGGAAGAGTAGCCTCAAGATTGGGAATGGTAGACCCCGAAAAAGGTTCCGCAACTGTTAGAGCAGTTTTCATCTTAGATCCTGAAGGAACCATTAGATTGATCATGTACTATCCTTCTGAGGTTGGAAGATACATCGAGGAAATATACCGAGCTGTAAGAGCTTTACAATTGGCAGACAAAAACAAGGTAGTAACCCCAGCCAATTGGCCCGAAAACTCGATATTTGGAAGTAAAGTAATAATTCCACCAGCATCAACTTATGCTGAAGCAATGAAGAGAAAAACGTCAGCCGAAGAAGGATACGATTGGTGGCTAAAGGTTAAAGAAGTTAAAGAATAATACTAAACCCCAGCTAGTAGGAAGTAGATAAGATATTATCTACTTCCTACTTTTTTATGATACAATTATGAATATAAATCGAATGAAATTAGACACTATTCATGGGAGGCGCTTTGAAGGTTGCGTAAAGATAGAATAGAAAAACTTCTCAATAAGATGGCAAAAAATAATATTTATCAGGCAATAATATCCTCACCACCTTCTCTTTACTATTTTCTGAATGAGTGGTTTGAACCTGGAGAAAGGTTATTGGTATTATTCGTAAATACTTCTGGCGAAGTTAAATTGCTAGTCAACGAATTGTTCCCGGTAAATACTGTTGAAGAAGAAAATTTAATCAAATATTCTGATTCAGAAGATCCCCTTAAAATTTTATCTTCTCTTATTGAAAAAGATAAACCTATAGGCATAGATGGAAGTTGGGAAACCCGTTTTCTTTTAGGTTTAATGGATATTATTAAAGATTTATCTTTAAAACAGCTTTCTCCAATAATTAGTGAATTAAGGATGGTAAAAGATGTTGATGAAATAGCGTTAATGAGGTCTTCTTCTTTATTAAATGACTCAGCTATGGAAAAGGTTATAGATTTAGTATCAGAGATGCTTCCAGAAAAATACTTAGCCAAAGCCATCAAAAATATCTTCGAAAGAGAAGGAGCCGATGGTGTTTCTTTTGAACCTATAGTAGGATACGGTCAGAATACTGCTAATCCTCATCATATGCCTACTAATGCAAAGTTAAAAGATGGAGATGTCGTATTACTAGACATGGGTTGCATAAAAAATTATTATTGTTCAGATATGACAAGAACAGTCTTTTTTGGCAAACCTATTGAAACCTTGAAAAATATTTATCATATAGTTTTAGAAGCCAATTTAAAAGCTATTGAAAAAATAAAACCTGGCCCTAAGGCGTCTGAAATTGATGCTACCGCGCGTAATTATATAGAAAGCAAAGGATATGGAAAGTACTTTACTCATCGAACAGGGCATGGGGTAGGAATAGAGATTCATGAAAAACCTTACATATCTTCAAATAGCGAAGAAATTCTAACACCTGGCATGATCTTTTCAATAGAACCGGGAATCTATTTACCTGGTGTCGGCGGAGTAAGAATAGAAGATCTGGTTTTGGTGACTGATAATGGTTGTGAAGTATTAAATAGGTATCCAAAAGATTTCTTGGTAATTTAATCACTTCTTATGCTTTCGATCAATTCTTTGCTACTAATTGAAACTAGAGTCTTTTTTCACTAATTTAGTTAGTACCCTCCGCTTCGCTGAACTCATTTTGATTTTCTTTCACACTTAACAATCCTAAAAGTATGGTATAATAAAAGTACAGATACTTCAATTTTTTTGAGATAGGAGGTGGATGAATGTATAAAAATATGACTTTTGAGGAAATTTTAAATAAAATTTCATCCACAGATCCAGCTTCGGCTGGAGAAACTGTCACAGCTTTAGTAGGGGCTTTAGCGTCTGCACTGGGTTACATGGTTGCAAATTACACTATCTCCAATGAAAATGACAAGGATTATGAAAATACGCTAGAAGTAGCTTTAGAAAATCTTATAGACATCAAAGAAAAACTTATGGAATACGCTGAAGAGTCTTCTAAATATTCAGAAAGGATCCAGAATGTCATGGAAGGAAAAGATAAGGACAAATCTTTAACAGGTGCCGCCATATTTTCTTTCAACATGGCAAAATCATCTTATAACATTCTAAAAAATTGCTTTACCTTGTACAAATATGGCAACCCCGTACTAAAACCAGAAGCAAAAATCACTTGTTATTTAGCATGGGCAACGTTGAATTCCGCCATTATTTCTGTTGAAGCAAATTTAGAAAAAATAAAAGAGGAAAAAGTAAGACAAAACCTTTTAAATGATACAATAGAGTTCAAGAATGAAGCGGATTCCTTGTTAAAGGATTTGAAGGAGGAAATAAAAAATTAATGGATGATTCACCTATAAAATTTGAATTAATTCATATTGATAGATACACTGGGGCTAGGCGTGGGCGAATCGTCACAAAACATGGCACTATTGAAACACCAGTTTTTATGCCTGTAGGTACGAATGCAACCGTAAAAACTTTAACTAACTCGTTATTAAACGATATCAATACTGAGATAATATTAGCTAATGCTTTTCATCTTTACTTAAGACCAGGCTTAGAGGTTCTTGAGCATTTTCAAGGTCTTCATAACTTCATGAACTGGGAGAAGCCGATTTTGACAGATAGCGGAGGGTTTCAGGTATTTTCCTTACCAAACACTAGATTAACTGATGAAAAAGTAATTTTCAAATCTCCACTGGATGGTTCTCAAATAGAGTTAACTCCCGAGAAATCTTTGGATATACAAAAAGTAATTGGATCAGATATTGCAATGGTTTTAGATGTATGTATAAACTCCTTGTCTGGGTACGATGCTGTAAAAGATAGTGTGCAAAAAACTTTTAATTGGGCTTTAAGATCCAAACGATATCATAATAGCAACGGACAGGCATTATTCGGTATAGTTCAAGGAGGCCTCTTTGAAGATTTAAGAAATCTCAGTTTGTCTCAGATAACCTCTTTAGATTTCGATGGTTATGCCTTAGGAGGATTAGCCGTAGGAGAAAAATACCAAGATTCTGAAAAGATTTTAAAAGCTTTTGGAAATAAATTACCTGAAAACAAACCAAGATACATAATGGGGATAGGTTCTCCCACCATGATGTTTTTATCTGTAGAAAACGGTTTGGATATGTTCGATTGCGTCTTACCAACAAGAATGGGAAGACACGGAACAGCATTAACCTGGAAAGGAAAACTAAACTTAAAATCCTCAGAGGTTAAATTTGATCAAAAACCTATTGATGAAAAATGTGATTGTTATACATGTAAAAATCATTCACGTGGTTACATACACCATCTTTTTAAAAAAGATGAGGTACTCGGGAAAATCCTTTTAAGCATTCACAATCTGCGATTCAACATTTCTCTGGTAGAGAAAATGAGAGAAGCTATAGAAAATGACGAATTTAAATTTTTTAAAGATGAATTTTTTAGCAGTTCAACATATTCTTTAACTAATTAAAGCACTAGAAAGGAGGGATCCCCAGTGAAATCGTTTATAAAGTACTACAATGAAATAAAACCTTTATATCAAAATAAATTAGACCTTACCAAAAAATTCCAAGAGATCCCCAGTCTTTTTTCAGAAAGTGTAAGTAAGCTCCTAGAGAACATTTACGGAGAAGAGGAAGTGGATAGGAAACTTGTGGAAAGTTATGTTGAATTTGATCCTGATAAAGAACCTTATTTCAAATTAAAAAAAGAACTGATGAATTTTTTAGTTGAAGATTGGACTGATAGTGATCTTCCAAGCATTTTAGAAAAAATGGCTAAAGCTGCCTACGCTAGATATAAACATATAATTGAAGATCATGATAGAACCGAAACATTTAGAATGGAATGAAAAATAGAGTTAAAAAAAATTTGTCAAACCTGGGGCAGCATCCCCAGGTTTATAAGTTATAAATTAAATTAGAGAAAGGTAATCAAATGGATGATAAAAATAAAGATATAACTAAAATAAAAGATATGTTTTGGAAAGCTTTATTCCTTTTATACATAGTTTTTATTATATATCTATCGGTTTCCAAACCCATAATTAATTATAGTAGTTTCAAAGGAGAAGACAAAATAGTTCATTTTGTTTCGTATTTTTTGGGTGCCGATTTTTTCTTTATGGCTTTTTTCAAAAAAAGTAAAAGATCTTATTTTATACTTTTTTTGATTTTTTTTCTTTTAGTTCCCTTACTAACAGAATATTTTCAAAAATTCAGTATTTATCATACATATAGCCATTTAGACATGGTTGCAAGTTATTTAGGTGCCGTTTGTGGTTCTCTTTTTTTTGCCTTCAAATATAAGGCTTTCAATTAGTTTAAAAAAGTATGAAGAGGTGCGTTTCTTTTGAAAGAAGTAAAATATGCTATAGTTTACCTGAATATTGATCCCAATTATGCAAAGTTGAATAATCTCCCTGTAAAATTACCTATTTTAGTGGAAGATTTTCAAAAAGCAAGAAAAACCAATAAAATACCTTTGGACATAATTATTAGAGGATTA
The DNA here is from genome assembly GCF_002924615.1 of Petrotoga halophila DSM 16923. Lineage (NCBI taxonomy): Bacteria > Thermotogati > Thermotogota > Thermotogae > Petrotogales > Petrotogaceae > Petrotoga > Petrotoga halophila. The sequence continues at coordinate 12,713 of NZ_JALY01000059.1, forward strand.
GAAGCTCAAATTGATATAGATAAAAACAATCGATATTACTTATCTTACTTGGTTTATTATTATTATGAAGCTTTTAAAAAATCCCTCAACGATTCAGATTTTGAAAAGGCTAAGGAATTTTTAGATAAGGCAGGTAAAACTTACCCCGATTATCGATTGCATTTTTATACTGGATTATACTACAAAAAATTAGGAAATCTTGAACTGGCAGAATTACATTTAAAACAATCAATAAAAGAAAAGCCAAATTTTGCATATGGTTATTATGAACTCGGTAATCTTATGTATGAAAGAAATATCTACGACGAGGCGATAGAATACTACTCTAAATCCGTCGAACTTGAAAAGGACTTTACGTTAGGGTTTCTGAAAATGGCAGATGTATACATGGAAAATGGCAGATTTGAAGAAGCTATACCCCTTCTACAAAAATGCATAGAAATTGATGAAAAATTCGTTCCTGCCTATGAAAGATTAGGCGTTGCCTTAAATATGCTTCAGCGCTATAAAGATGCACATAAAGTCCACCAAAAAGCCATAGAAATAGATAGCGATAATTATGAAATTTATTATAACGATGCTCATTCGTTGGCCAGATTAGGAAACCACAACGAGGCAATAAAAACTTTAGAAAAAGCTGTCTCTTTGAATGAAACAGATTATATACTTCACGAATTAGCTTTGGAATATAAAAACATGGGAAGATACTTACAAGCAATTGAAACAGAGGAAAAAGCTTTAAAATCAGCTTCAGAAGAAAATAAAGACCTTATTGTTTTAACTTTATTAAAACTCTATGTAATAATAGAAGATGAAGAACAAGTGGAAAAATATTTTGAAATTTTAAATTTGAATTCTGACTTTCACGAAACCGCTGTTAATTTCAAAGTATTGTTCGAATTATCTCAAGGTAAAGTTGAAAGAGTGAAAGAAATATTGTTAAAAGAACCCATATCAAATTTTTCTCTACTACTAGATAAATTAGACAGGTTAGATCTTTACGTTTCCAAACTGGAAGAATTTGCAGACAAAAATATTTCCGATTCAATATTTGAAAGTATAGACGAATTGGGAAATATCGACCCTTTTTCTTTGTCGGAACGTCTAGCAACCAAAGGAATAAAGCGCCCTTTCGTTAGCTGGTTGAAAGAGAACTCGATGGAACCAAAGTTATATCCAGATGGTGTTGAATTACTCACGAACAGTCTACTTCTTTCTGGCTTTAATTACGGCCTATTGGAAAGAGTAGCAACAGCTATATCACAGTTTCTTTGGAAAGATGGAGATGGGTTAGCTTTCGGTAGATTACTTTTAAGATTCTACCAAGATAGAATCTTAGGAGAATCCTTATCTTTAGAACCTTTTATTCAAGAAAATGTAGAAGAAATCAAAGACATGTCTTTTACTTTTGCTCAAATATTTGCTAATTTCGAAGAACATTTGATGGATTTTGACTCGATAGTAGAGTTTAAAATAAATAATTTTAAAGATGCTTTAAAAGTTTTTTTGTCCATGTTTAGAATACAAAGTACGGCTGAAGAAATAACTTCAGTCAACTTCAAAGATCATAACACAAAAATTTTATCTTTATTCATAAATAATATTAACTCGATTTCTAACTCTTTTTTGCAGTAAATTTCCTACCAAAAATAACTTTTTAGAGGTGCTGCCATGAAAAATTATTCGTTAATATTTGTTGTAATTTTATTTTCCGCTATTTCTTTTGCTTTGAATATAAATATTCTCTCCCCACAAGAGGATGCCCAAAACGTGGACATAAGAACTTCTTTTAGATGGCAATCCATAGATGCGGAAGAAAAAGAGCTCAGATATAGAATATACATATCTGAAGATCCGGATATAGATGAAAAAGATTTGAAATTGGAAAATATTTTTTCAAACTTTTATACGGGAGACGTCTTAAAGCCTGAAACAACTTATTACTGGAAAGTTGAAGGAGTTGATCAGGATGGAAACGTGTACTCCAGCAAAACGGCTAAATTTACCACAAGAAGTTTACGTCCTGGAGATGCATATATTATCATATTTGAAGAATTTGATAAAATTCTTCCTTTAGATGATAACTTTCTTGGCATATCTAAAAACAAGGTTGAATTATTGAATGCCAATAAAGTCGTAGTTAAAACAGTTGATTTTGGACAAAATATTGAAGATGGATTTTTGACAAGTAAAGCTGCCTTTCTTGTTACGCAAAGTGAAACTTATATCTTCGATTATTCTTTAGAAAAAAGGGCACAATTAAACGTTAAGATTAAAGGTTTAGCAGGAGAAAATATCTTTTACAGTGACGATGAAATCTTTTCGATAACCGACGATTTCCAAATACAAAAACAAATCGATTTCAACAACATTCAAAAAGCCTTAGTAAAAGATGGATATATCTATCTTTTAACTGAGGATAAATTTGTTAAAATGAATAGTAATTTTGAGGCCGTTGAAAGTTATGATTTTAACGATAAAACTTTCGATTTCGACTATCTTGAAATTCAAAATATGACTTTATTCCCCATATTGACTAATAATAACATTATACTCTTAGACACCAACCTGCAAAAAATGTCACAACTCGACTTTCAAATTGAAACTCAAAGATATCAAAGAAAGATATACACATATTACGACAAAATAGTTCTATTATCCGGTTCAAAAAATCTTAACTTTTATGATTCTGAATTAAATTTAATCAGAACTTTCACATATGAAGAAAATTTCAATTATTTTGTCCCTGTTAACAAAGATAGATTCATATTAGTAGGAGAAAGTATTAAATCCTTCAATTTGGAAGGGAATTTAGTCTGGAATTATTCAACCATTAATAAATTCCAAATAATCAATGAACCCTTAGTATACGACAAAGGTTTAATGGTAGGGGTAAAAGACTTTTTAACTCGATTTTTAATATTTTATGATGATTTCGATTCTCAATACTATTTTACTCGATACATCAAAGAAAAAATGTCTTTACCTCAACCAATCGAAGAAATAGTGGCACCTCCATCAACAGTAACTGTCCAAGCTACCCCCATTACGCCCCAGGTAACGGAAATAACGCCTGAACCCACACAAATCACGGTACCAGAGCCAGTAGAAGAAACTATTACCGTTCCTTCTACTCCTATTGATGTAACCGTTGAACCTACGCCATCAACGCCCCAGGCTACGGAGATAACAGCCGAACCTACTCAAATCACAGTACCTGAGCCAGTAGAAGAAGTTATTACGACCCCTTCTACTCCTATTGATATAACCGTTGAACCTACTCCATCAACACCTCAGGCAACGGAGACAACGCCCGAACCTACTCAAATCACAATACCAGAACCTACTCAAATCACAATACCAGAGCCAGTAGAAGAAGGTATTACGGCTCCTTCTACTCCTCTAACTATAACCGTTGAACCTACTCCAATAACCGCTGAAGCGACAGAACTAACTAAAATATTCTCTAAAGGTTTCGATGAATACATCTATGGAAGTTTGTACGATGGAGAAAACTTTTATCTATATGGCTATGAAGGCAAAAATGACAATTGGGATGCAAAAACATGGAAAATAGATCCATATGGAAATATTTTAAACGAAAGGTCGTTATATGCACAAAATACAGACTTTTTTAGAGTTGCCATACTCACTAAAGATTCTACCGATAACACTAAGAATATAATCTACGTTGGCGATACCCTTTCTTACGGCTTAAACGGTAATGCTTACATTGTCTCTTTGACTGAAGATGGCAGCGTTAATTACCAAATAGATTACGGGGATATTGGTAGAGATAGCGGTATAAGTATTACGAACATCGACGAAAATAGTTACGCAGTCACAGGAAATTTATTCATCAACAAAAAATTATCAGATATATTCGTTTCAAAGTATTTAAACGACGGAACTAGAATCTGGACTAATAACTTCGGTGGCAACGATGTAGAGATTGCTTTGGATATAAAAAACTCTCAAGATCAAGGTTTTATGGTTTTTGGAGCCTCAAGGTCCTTTGGTGCAGGTGGTTTTGATATATACGTTTTAAAAATTGACTACTATGGAAATATGAAATGGTCTAACGTCTACGGTGATCCTAACGACAATATCCCCGTAGGGGTTATCAAAGACGGTAGAAAATACTACGTATTATTCGAAACTACTTCAACACCTATGAGTTACGGAATTTTAGAAGTAGATGAATTAAATGGATTTGGAGATTCTTTTGAATTTCCATTAGAAGGGTCGAATAAATTTTTAGGCTTTACTACAATAGATGGAAAATATCTAGCATACGGTTATGGTATTGAAAATGGGAAAAAAGTTGGAATCATCTATGAAGTAAATTTCGAAGAAGAAAAATTCGAAAAGTTAAACACTTACACTCTTGATTCTGATTTTGAAATAATCAGTATATCAAAGCCCGAAAATCAAAATCCTATCTATATTTTTGGAAATACTACCATCAATGGGGTAAATAATATTGCCTTAATAATAGATATATTATAATTTTCCCCTTTTTGAATATTCAAAGGTGCTGATTAATATGAAAATATTAGACCCGGTTTTTAAGCCTCTCTTAATAAAACCCTATCATCAATACAGAGAAAAGTTACTTAATTCTATGATCAATAATAAAAGTAAAAATTACATTCTAATAAAAGCTCCTTCAGGATACGGTAAGAGCATTACCTTTAGTATGTATTTTGATAAATTGAATGAATCGAAAGTATGGATTAGTTGCCCACAGGATTACTTTGATTTTGACATCTTTCTCAATCATCTAATCTATACTTTATCCAAAACGATTAATCTGAAAATATTTGATGATGATTCAAAAAATAATATTTCTTTTTTTTCGGAAGAAGAGAAGGTTGTTGAACTATTAAACGCCTTTTCAAGCTTTAAGGAAGAAATATTTATATTCGTTGATTCCTTCGAAAATGTTATGTTTGAAGGCAAAAACGAAAATCTTCTCAAATTGTTATTAAACTTCATACCCCAAAACGTCCATTTTCTTTTTACTACTAACCAAGAGTTTCCGATTCCTTTAACAAAATTTGCTATGGCAAATAATGTTTACACTATTCAAGAAGAGGAACTGAAATTTTCTTTTGATGAACTTAAAAATTATATTAGCACAAAAAAAATTAACTTGTCAGAAGAAAACTTGTTAGAGTTATACCAATTGACCGATGGGATACCCACCTTTATTAATATTTTAGCCACATACATAGAGACAACAGACCTAAAAAAATATGATGAGCTTATAGATTCAGCAAAAAAAATAGATGAATATATAAACTTATTAACTGAAGTCTTATCGGAAGATTTAAGAGAGTATTTGAAAGTTTTTAGCTTAATGAATGAAATAGAGCCAAAGATTTGTAAAGCATATTTCAATATCAAAAGCGATGAAAAAATTCACGAGTCTTTTGAAAAGTTATACGATTTAAACATGATAGAAAAAAAAGATCCTCATTATTACTATATGAACGAAATATTCCGTCGAACGATCTCCAAAGGCATTGGAGAAAGAGAAAAAAGTGATATATACCAGACGCTTTTTAACATATATCAAAAAGAGCAAGATTACTATGGACAATTTCATTGCTTACTGAATATGAAAGATTTAGAAAAAGCCTATGATTTCTTCCTCAATCATTCTGAGCTATTGATAAAAGATTTCTCAATCATCAAAAAATGGTTAGATTCAATACCTACCTCTTTTTTCACAAATAACATTGAATTGTACTATTACCGTGGTGTTATAGAAGAGAAATATTCTATGTTTGATGAAGCTCTTGCAGATTATAGGATGGTAAAAGATAGTATTCATAAAATTTCCGATAAAAGTATTCTTGAGAATATAGATACACAAATCATAGGAATCTACTGGCATCAGGAAAAATATGAAAAGGTCATCGAAATGGGAAATGAATTGCTGAAAAGTATACCAAATGAAAATTACCAGAGCTTAACTTCCTTGTACAATTTATTGGGAACCAGTTATTCTAATCTTTCAAAATTAGATGAAGGGAAACTTTATTTAAACAAGGCTATGGAATTATGCGAACGGTTCAATTATGCAGAAATGAAGCCCTGGCTTCTCAACAACCTTGCTTACAATATTTTTCTAATCGAAGGAAATCTAGAAAGTGCGGAAAAATACTTCATTAAATCTTTAAAAAACTTTGAGGATTCAAAAGATCTATATGGAAAAGCACTTTTAAATGCGAATCTTACCGATTTTTATATTGAAACGCAAAAATATGACAAAGCTAAAGAGCATCTCAAAGCTTTTGAAAATATCTACTTAGAAACTAAAAACATCGCCTACCTACCCGTTCTAAAAATCTTGCAAGCTAAACTAGAAGTAGAAAAAAACGAATTAAACTCTGCTCAAAAAAGTTTAATGGAAGCTGAAAATTATTCTTCAAGATCAAAATTTCTACAAGCAAATTATTACTTCGTCCAATCACTGTATCTTTTAAAAAAAGATGAACTTAAAGAATCTTTTTCAACAGTTGAAAAGGCAATCAAAATTGCTAAAACTATTTTCAATGAATATCAGATATTGAACTTTGAACTACAAAAAGTTCGATTATTGATCCATTTAAAACAATTCGAAAAAGCACTATCACACATTGGAAAAATTATTCAGATAGCCACAGAAGGGAAAGCAAAATTAATACTAACTGAAGCGTTACTCTTAAAATTATTTTTAAGTAAATCATTTAATTTGTCTTCTTATAATGAAGATTTAAAAACATTTAACGAGTTATTATCAGACAACAATTACCAGTTTATTCTACAAAAATATCCCGAAATAACGAGCTCAATTGAAGATCTTATAAAAATTAATTCAGGTGTGAAAATTCCTTCCTTAGATGCTTCATTTAAATTGAGATTCGAAGCCTCACCAGAAATCTCTTATCTTGAATCAAAAAAAGCTTTATACCCAAAAATCTATCTCTTTGGTGAATTTAGATTGGTATGTGGCGATAAGGTTTTAACTATGAGAAAGGTGAGAAATCAGAAAGCGTTAGAACTTTTTAAATTTTTAACTTTGAATTATGATCAATGGATTATTCAAGATCTCATAATTGAAAATTTCTGGCCAAATTTACCTTTTGAAAAAAGTCGTCAAAGTTTATACGTAGCACTTCACGACATACGAAAGAGATTTCAAGAGTTTGGTTTGGTTGAGGAATACATTCTTCAAAAAAATAGAAATTACAAATTCAATGTAAACAAGGTTTATTACTTGGATTACGAAGACTTTATCCTTCATTTTGAAGAAGGAAATAAATCGTTTAAAAATAAACAATACTTAAAAGCTAAAGAACATTATTTAAAGGCTAAGAAACTCTATTCCTATGGCCTTTTACCTTCTAATATTTACGACGATTGGGCAATCCCTAAGATAGAAGATGCTGAAAAATCTTATCTGTCAATACTAGCTATTTTGTATTCTTTAGAAAAAGAGAAAGACATTGAAACGGCAGAAAATTATTTAGACGAATACTTACGGATCGAACCTTTCGCCGACGAAATGAACATTGAGTACATCAATCTTCTACTGAAAAAAGGTGAAAGAAAAAAGGCTTTGGATTATTACAAATATATCAACGAGTTGTACAAAAAAGAGTTAGGAACAGCTTTTAATTCAAAAGAAATAAGTTACTTCGTCAAAGAGTTCCAAATTTATTAATCCTCTCCAAAAAAGTTGTTTTAGATTTTTTTTAGATCTCTTTACTAAAATCTATTAAACAACTTTTTATAAAAGGAGAGGATTTTAAATGAGGAAATTAAGCATGTTCTTTATGATCTTAGCGATCGGTTTGCTCTTTGTAAGTTGCGCAACTTTACCAATCGATGGAGATGGCAACGGAGATGACATAACCAATCAAGTAGTTATAAACACGTTTATTGGACTTGTTCGAGAAAGTGTGGAGTTTTTAGCTTATCAAGATGGGAAAGATGGAACCTGGACAAAACTAAGTTCAACCAACGGTGTGTATACTTTTACCCCTGAATCAGCTGATGGAAATTTTAGCATCTATGCTGTCAACGAATGGTATGACCCTTGGAATGAGGAATTTAACTACGACATTCAAGTAATGAATCTCAACACCACAGAAGGAAAAGAAGTACCAATAATCTTCGAGTATTGGCCAGATACTTTTGATGCTACATTAAATTTGAATTTTGGAAATGATTTTATAGGGAAAAGTGCTGGCACATTTTACGGTATAGGTCATGGATTTCCATGGTTTAGTACTGTGGATGATTTAATATTCCAACTAGAAGCGATTCCTGGCACCTATGATTTGGTAATTTTAGCCGGAGATCAAAATGAAGATTTTTCAAAAATATATATAGACAGAGATAGATCAATAGCAGCTGGTACTGAAATCGAAAACATTTCATGGTCTGACTTTACAGACTTCACAACATACATTGCTACAACCACCATAAACGATGCAGACGCATGGGGGAGTTTGTTAGTGGGTGGAACAACCCCAATATTTACTTGGTTCGAAGATAATTCTCAGGTAAAAATCCCTCAATCTCTTTCAAGTTCAGATGACTTATATGCATTAAGTTTAAGTCATTATAATTCAGAAAACTCAGTCTATAGATTATTTACAAAATTTACAAACTATCCGTCTGATATTGAAACTTTGAATACGCTACCTTCTACTAACTGGGCAACACCTACTTTTTCTGACAATACATTCACCTGGAATCAGTATGATCCACAAATCAGCAATCATGAATTGAGATTTTACAATACCTCTTTAGCAAATAGTGATTGGACGATAGTTTGGATGATAGTATTATCCTCTGGTTGGTTGGGAAGTGCAGATTCATATGAGTATGAAATACCAGATTTATCAGGTTTAGAAGGCTGGAACGCTTCATGGTATCCTGATGTTGATTCATACCATCACTTTGAAGCGGTTTCAGGGAATGAAGATGATTTGACAAAATATTTAGACCAAATGGATGGTATGGAAGAAAGTATAATTAGTTATTAGCCCTCTTCTTTAAATAAGGTTAAAGTAAAAAACCATTTACCCCCGAAAAGTGTTAAAATTGAATTGTTCGGGGGTATTTTTTGATTATAAAAAAGGGAGCTATAAAATGCGGATATGTTCAGTTTTCGAAAAATGTGGTGGATGTAGTAAATTGAATATAAGTTACGAAGAACAACTAAAAATAAAAGAAAAAAGCGTTCTTTCGTTGTTTGATCAATATCAAATAAAGCCCAATAATTATCATGGTATTACGCCTTCTGTGGATATATATGAATACAGAAACAAAATGGAATACTCTTTTGGAAACGAATACAAAGATGGTTCTCTTGTTTTGGGATTAAGAGGAAAAGGTAAGAAATTCGATGTCTATTACACAAAAGACTGTAAACTAGTGGATGATGATTTCAACAGTATCGTTTGGCAAACAAGAGAATTTTTCTTAAAAAAGAACATACCTTTTAGAAATTACAAGAACCACTCTGGTTTTCTTAGAAATTTGGGAATCAGAAAAGGATTAAAAACTGGGGAAATACTTTTAAACTTGGTAACTTCCTTAGATAATACTTACTATCAAGAAGTAGTAGCATGGAAAGAAGGAATGTTGAACACTAACTTAAAAGGAAATATCGTTTCCATAATTCAAAGTAAGACTGAATCTAAAGCCAACGTTGTCAAAGCAGATGAAATGGAAATATTATACGGCAGAGATTATTTTTACGAAAAAATTTTGAATTTAACTTTCAAAATTGGCCCTTTCTCTTTCTTTCAAACAAACACAAAGGGAGCAGAGGTCTTATACCAAACTGCGTTATCTTATGCAGAAAATTCAGATGTTGTATATGACTTTTATTCTGGAACGGGCACAATATCCCTATTACTCTCAAATAAGGCAAAAAAAGTCTATGGAATAGAAATTGTAAAAGAAGCGGTAGAGGCAGCTAAGCAAAACGCCATATTAAATAATATCAAAAACGTAGAGTTCGTAAATGAGGATGTAAAAGATTTTGTTAAACAACAAAGCGGCATCGAAAAACCTGATTATATAGTAGTTGACCCACCAAGGGCTGGATTACACCCAAATCTTATAAAATTCATAAAAACCCAGCAATTTAATAAAATTATCTATATCTCATGCAACCCTAAAACTCTAATACCCAATTTAAAAGAATTATCCGATCTCTATACAATCTCAGGTTTTCATCTGGTAGATATGTTCCCTCACACTGACCATGTCGAATCAGTAGTATTGATGACAAAGGTGAGTTAACTATTCTAATACATCTCTATATTTCTATAGTCGCCAAATTTCAGTGAATTCTAAAAATACTTTTCTTGTTTTACTATAGCAAGCAATAAACGGAACCTTTGACATTTAAATCTTTGTAAAGCCAAAAAATTGAGAACCACTTTTCACCACCTTTTTAAGTTTCATATCCGTAAATTATAAAAGGAGGAATAGGATATGGCAAGGGTTACGGCAGTTAATATAAGCCAAAAAAAGGGAGTGATAAAGGAACCAATACCTTTGGGATATTTCAAGGAAAATCACGGTCTGATGGGAGATGCCCATGCTGGAGAATGGCATAGACAAGTGAGCCTTTTAGGGCAGGAAAGTATCGATAAGATTGCTGCATTGGGCATCGAGGGTCTTAGTGCCGGAAAATTTGCCGAGAACCTCACGACAGAGGGTATAGATTTATATAAATATCCTGTCGGGACAAAGCTTAAGATAGGCGAGACAATAATGGAAATCTCTCAGATAGGCAAAAAATGTCATACAAAATGTGCAATCTTTGAACAAGTGGGTAGGTGCGCTATGCCCTTGGAAGGAGTGTTCACAAAGGTAATAAAAGGCGGATATATACGTCCTGGAGATGAGATACAGGTTTTGGAATAATTCAGGAATTTTTTATTGCAATTTTCTTGTTAAAATGAATGTAATTAATACTTATGGCAGGTTTTTAGTACTATTTTTAAGCTTCACATCTATACATATTAAACTAGGAGTGTTTAAGATGCTTATAGAAGACAATGCAATAATCTTATTTCAAGGTGACAGTATAACCGATGCAGGTCGAGATTATAACAATGATGCTGACCTAGGATTGGGTTATCCTATGATAACGGCATCATGGTTATCAGCTGCACTTCCTTCAAAAAACTTCAGGTTTATAAACAAAGGGGTAAGCGGTAACAGAGTGAAAGATTTAAAGGAACGTTGGATGAGGGACTGCATAGACTTAAAACCAACTTGGATATCAATACTCATCGGTATTAATGACTGCTGGCGGCGTTATGATAACAATGACCCAACATCGGTAGAAAAATTTGAGTCAGATTATCGTTATATTTTGCAAGAAGTGAAAACGCAACTGAATGCCAACCTGATAATATGTGAACCCTTTGTTTTGCCTGTGATAGAAGATCAAGCCAAATGGAGAGAGGACTTAGATCCCAAAATACACGCCGTGCGTAAGCTAGCCAGAGAATTCAACGCCTTGTTTATACCATTAGATGGTATATTTGCTCAGGCAGCAACACAAAGGGATCCTGCCTATTGGCTACCCGATGGCGTACATCCATCACCCACTGGGCATGCACTTATAGCTCAATCTTGGCTGCGAGCAGTGGAAGCGTTATAAAATTGATATTAAAATTCAGGGAATTACCCAGGAGTTTGCTTTTTCCTGAGTTTAACAGTTACAAAATCGCAAGAATTCTAAAATAGGCGTGAACAATTGCAAAAAGCATTTTTTACTTCCTGTTTTTTTCAAAAGTGTCACTAAATCAAAAAAAGAGATGTTTTATGCTTTCAAAATCACTTCTTACGTTTGGTGTACTGAAAAATCGTTTCTCAACTGTCTAACTCACGAACATCAAACGGTGAATGGCATTCTTAACTTGGCTAATAGTTGGGTGATACTGCGATCAGAATTTTTCAGATCAACGAATTCAATGTCAACCTCTATATGGTCGTTGGAAACATATGTGATATTTGTATTATTTACAGCATCGGAATAAGGATACAACAAGACAATTCTGTCTGCTTGATATTTTTTCCCATAAGCATACATCTGGTACATATCGGATTGTGAAATACCTATGTTTTGGGCATCGTCTGAAAGTAATTTCCACTTGGTATCAACAATGACTATGCGTCCTTCAAATTCCAACACAATGTCGGGACGAAGTGAAAAAGCGCGGACAGGAGTATCAAATAAACTATATCTCACATCTTGTGTCCGCAAGTTAACACCGCTACCAATATGTCTGCGAAATTTTGCAGCAACAAAACTTTCGAACAACTTTTCCATAGGGAATAGAAGAGCAATTGCAACCTCATTTCCTGCAAATGCGGTGAAACTGTTTCCTTTCAATAAAACACGACACCAGGAAAGGGCCTTGCTATAGTGAGACATACTACGATCAAGAAAGCATTTTGAGAAGTCAGAATCAATATTTGTGGAATATTCTACACCATCAAAGAAAGTTAGTAACCTAGTGGCATTTTGTCGATTACGCGCATCATTCGTAGTATTTCGCAAAAATCGGAGAGTGGACTTGATTAGACGGTTCTCAGGTCTGTTAATATTGAAGTCTTCATAGCAAACAAAAAATCGTCCCTTGTCAACTAGATTGTTTTTAATATTCTGGGAAGCCAGTAGCTTCCCTTTAAAATACCGTTCATTTGCTTCGACTGGCGTGTAAGCAGCTTTCAACCCTTGCTTCGTTAGTATTGTAACTTCGTCAAGGAACATCTTTATAAATATTTCAAGAAGGTTCAAGCGGTCGGTTTGGAGGTTTGAAACATTTAAGTCCTTAAATGTCACGACTTTTAAAGTTTTTAACATCTCAAGAAAAATCCGCTTTGTGTCGCCCTCGGTAACGCCGTCCCCTACGATTTTCGGAAGAATCTCTATGACTGTACCATCTGACATCTTAATTAGTCCAACGTAATTTTTAGCAGTTATAATTTTGCCAACACTGTGTCGAACAGAAAGAGATAGTAGTTGGACTGCATCAGTCCCAGTATCAGTATTGTTAGCAAGAATAAAAGCTTCAAGAGCATCAAATGTTTTTTCAGACAACGCCTGATAACCGTAAGACTTTATACCACGCGTAAACCCTCCGTATTCCGTTATAGTATAGGTTTTAGCGTAAGAAGGCATAGGCCTCAATCCTCAAAAAAGCTTCGTTGTTTATCTCATAATATTCTGGAAAATCAACATCTGTGTTTCCAAACAGCTTATTATCAACTCTCTTTTTCACGATAAATCGGGTAGTATCATCAGTCTTCTGATTGTCACCCAACACAAGCTGAATTTTCTCATAATCGTCGTAGAAATACTCTTGCAATAAAGGAATTATTCTTTTTTGAAAAATTGCGGCAAGGGTTTCAATCGTTGGGTCTGTTTTGAGCGGCAACAAATAGGAATGCCCTATGGTGTGTTCGCGATCGAGCAATACTATTATACGCTTGTTTATAATGTCAAGCATGTTTGAAATATCGATATTCTTAACCCGGACACCTTTAAGTTTATCAGTATCAGGCTTCATTTCGACGAATTCAAACCGACGACGTAAAGCAGTGTCTATCATTGCAATAGAACGATCGGCTGTGTTCATTGTACCTATTATGAAGACGTTGTCTGGTACACCAAAATCCTGGCGAGAGTAAGGTAGTGTAGCACGTAGCTCTTCAAAAGCTCCGATACGCTTTGAAGGCTCGATGAGTGTAATCAATTCCCCAAAAATTTTTGAGATATTCCCTCGATTGATTTCATCAATAATAAAGACACGATTTGGAATTTTTACGTTCTGATCAAATAGGTTAGGGTTGACCTTTCTGAGTATTTGCACAGCGTCTGTTGCTGAAACTGATAACTTAGCTACAGATAAACCATTCAAGATTTTTCCAGCATTGAAATCAACAATATCTTCATTAATACCTTTTACAAGCCATTTTACCTTTCGCAACCTTTTGTACTCAGGATATTCATCATGCCATTCTGGCTCGCCAGTAATAACACCAATAGCATCGATTGTTCTACTTGAATAGCAAGACATAACAATATCACCAATTTGCATCTTGTTGTAAAAAGCATTGAGAATGGGGTTATCATCGTATTGCGTATAATCAGTAGCATCAGATGTGATTTCGCCGTAACCATCCCACCCGATACGAATATGACCATTCTCCATACATTCAGTTCGAATTTGATTGTCTCCAGCACCTTTAAGAGTAACCTTCCAAACTGTGGGGTTTTTACCAATGCCCAGATCCAAGCTTGTGTCATCCGCTCTTATAGGTGTTCCAGCTTTATTGCAAAATAATTTGAAAACCCCGTCTTGTATCACGTATTCAATCCCTCCTGTAGATTCCCCATTTTCATCCGAAGATACTACGGGCCGTATTCCCTCAATAAACTCCTCATAGCTGAACGACTGATGAAACGTAACAAAAGCTATTAGTCCGGCATCTTTATACTTTAAATAGCGTTTAAACACTTCTTGGTAATCTTCAGATTTCACTTCGGAGAGTGGCTTATCCTCGATAATAGCAACAGCATATTGTATGGTACTATAAGTTTTCCCAGTTCCCGGAGGTCCATAGAGAATTATATTTTTATTTTTTGCCCATATTCCATCATTTGAGGTCGAATCACCCTGTGATGTGCGTCGATTATCTGTTATCGATTCAGGTGATTCTGCATGAGGATTTTTACCTTCCTCACTCTTTGCATTATACGACAACTCTAGAAACTTAAGATTAGGTGAGTCTTCGTTTGAAGTCGACTTACCCTGCATTGTGCGTTGATTATCTGTTATCAATTCAGTTGATTTTAACTGAGGATTTTTACCTTTCTTACTCCATGCATTATACAACAACTCCGGAAACGTAAGGTTAGGCGAGTCTTCATTAATTTTATTCTTCAAGGTATTCAGAAATTCCACATAATCATCACCGCTAAAATCTCCCTTTGGAACAACTATTCCATAACGTTCAAAAACAAACTTTCGTGAATAAGTATCCAAAGGCATAAAGACATTGGGCCTAATCCAGAACAATCCTATCGTGATAGAAGCAAGACCATTGCCCTTAATGGCTATAGCTTTTTTGAAAGCATTCTTAAAATCATCTGTGAATGTGTTCGTTTCAGCGGATTTTATAGCTGAAACGAACAAATCCCACAATTCGTCTATTCCCTCATCAAAGAAAGATTTGATGTTGTTAAAAGTAGGGATTCCATTAAAATTCGTAGGCACAGGCAACGTTACTTTAAATGCGTTTGCAAAAACCTCAGCCAACTTTGTACGATTTTCATTCGTTATCCCACGGTTCAAAACACTCATTACGGAAAAAGGATCGATTCTATGATTACGAGGTCCCCACAATTCTTCACGTTCAAAGTGAAAATACTTCATCAGTGGTTGATGCGATGCAAGGTTTTTCATTAATTTGAATAATTCACTTCGCTTGTCGTTATATTCCAGTAGTTTATTGGCAAGTGCCTCGTAAAATGGTACCCATTCGTAAGCTTTATCCATAACTGTAACTCCCCCCTTATTTAGACTTAGCACTTTCAATAATTTTGAAAGCGCTTAAAATCGATGTTAAAGAATGCTAGACCATATAAAATATCTGTGAAAAAAGATTGGTTAGATCATAATTCGGGTCTTTGAGGGGGTAACCCCCCCTCAAACTCCCCGAAAACAAAAATCTCTTTTTTGAAAAGATGTTTGTTTGCACAACACGGCAAACTAATGATATCATATCCTTGACTCTTTTTGAAAGGAGACAAGGAAAAAAATGTAGGTATTCGATATGGAACTAAACAGCTAACACCCCAGAGGTGGGCCACAGCAGACTTTCATCGCTCGCACATGCCGGCGCACAAATTCATGCATGATTGCTTTAAAATGCCGGCCATTTTGTAATTGCCAAACTCAAGGAAAAACTTTAGCTCAAAAAACATGATTTTATTTGATGCAATTTGTGAACCAGCTACCGTCCTTTGGGAGGCAACCAACTTCTTATATTGCTGATTCAGAGAGTAATCTGATAGAGATTGATTTCTTTAATCAATAGATAACTTCCCTTTCGGTAATCTAATATCTCTTATAAGAGTTATGAAACTATATAAATCAACCTTTGGTTTATGCATACTTGAACCATTCTTTTGTATTATTTGCAATCTTTACGAGCATCAACATAACCGGCACTTCAGTTAGAACTCCAACTATTGTGGCAAGGGCGGCAGGACTTTGTGTACCGAAAAGAGAGATTGCAACAGCAACAGCAAGTTCAAAGAAATTTGACGCACCGATCATACTAGCTGGTGCTGCAATATCATGCGGCAACTTTAATGCCTTACTTGAAAAATAAGCAATGAAAAAAACAAGGAATGTCTGTATGATCAGAGGTATTGCAATCAAAATTATGTGTAAAGGGTTGTTGAGAATAACATCACCCTGGAATGAAAAAATGATGACTAATGTTAAAAGAAGGCCGATGGTCGTGACATTTCCAAACTTCGGGATAAATTGGTTCTGAAGATATTCCAAACCATGCTTGTGGATTATATAGTTCCTAGTCATTACGCCGCCTACAAGTGGAATAACAACGAACAAAATTACCGACAGAATCAAGGTGTCCCATGGAATAAATACACCTCCTACACCAAGCAGAAATGCTACGATCGGAGTGAAAGCAACAAGGATAATCAAATCATTAGTTGCAACCTGCACAACAGTATATGCTGCATTGCCATTTGTCAAATGGCTCCATACGAACACCATTGCAGTACAAGGTGCAGCTCCCAAAAGTATGGCCCCTGCCAGATACTCCTTAGCTAGCTCCGCAGGGATAAGTGCTTTGAAAATCACAAAGAAAAACAACCAGGCAATTCCGAACATCGTGAAAGGCTTGATGAGCCAGTTCGTCACCCATGTTACAAACAGCCCTTTTGGATTTTTGCCCACGTTTTTAATGCTTTGAAAATCGACCTTCAGCATCATGGGATAGATCATGAGCCAGATGAGTATGGCAATCGGAATGGATACATTGGCATACTCGAAGCGTCCTAGAAACGCAGGAATTCCAGGGAGGAATCTACCAATCAGTACACCTGCAATCATGCACAAGATAACCCACACCGTGAGATATTTTTCAAAAAAACTGATCCCTGTATTTTCGCTTTTTTTCATATAACCACCCTTCAAATTCTATTGGATTTTTTGCAAAATCTATAGGACCTCTTCGACTTCTAAGATCTTGGTATAAGAGATAACTTCTCCATCCAAACTGTGCATGCGCCACTTTCAATAAAATAACGTCAATATCAAATAATTTTGATGTGTTTTTCCGTTTTAAAATTCTTATTAGATGGCTTGTTTTTGCAGCAATTGCTTTCTTTAGCAATCGCTTTAGGAGTTGTCAGCCTTTTAAGCAAAGTAGCCGCATAGGCACTACCTTTTTCACTAATTGTGTAGTACGTCCATTTCCCCTCCTTCCTGCTCTCCACAACGCCTGATTCAACCAGAATTTTCATGTGGTAGGAAAGTCCCGACTGCCCCAAGTTCAGCTGTTCTTGCAAAACACATGCACACTTTTCACCGGTGCGAAGTAGCTGGAGTATTCGCAGACGTGTTTCATCGCAAAACGCTTTAAATACCTTTGCCTGTTCATCATAAACAGTTGCCAAGATATCACCTCATATCAAAATTATTTGATATGATACTATTATATACATCATATCAAATTTTGTCAATGTGTTTGAAAGAGTTTTCGGACAAAGCAAAGATCTATAGATACTTGCTGGTCCAAAAGACATAAGCTACTAAAAATGATTTGGATACCAATTGTCACACATAAGGGCCAATTGTTATCTGTAATTATCATTATTTATGGTATGCTAATGGTAAGAGAAATCACAGGAAATGCTTGGGGATGTATATTTATTTTTGTGTTTTTATGGAATGCGTTTTAGCAAAAAGCATTTTCAAAATTTAAGATTAAATCTGTAAATCTAATCAATCACCAAAAATGCTTATTTAACCTTTAAAACTTATTCAAATTTAAATCAACGGAGAGATTTTAGCATGTATTCTATCTTACTAGTGATTATCTATATTTCATTCATCAGTCTTGGATTACCGGATACTCTTTTAGGCTCAGCATGGCCAAGCATGTATGAGACATTAAACGTGCCTGTATCGTATGCAGGAATTATATCGATGATTATCTCTGGAGGAACTATTATTTCAACATTGTTCAGCGGTAAGTCTATTCGTAAACTTGGAACTGGAAAACTAACCGCCATAAGCGTTGGAATGACTGCTATAGCATTGTTTGGTTTTTCTATATCAAATACATTTTGGCATTTGTGTTTGTGGGGGATACCTTACGGTTTAGGTGCAGGAAGCGTTGATGCAGCACTTAACAATTTTGTTGCCCTACATTACAAAGCTAGACACATGAACTGGTTACATTGCTTTTGGGGAGTTGGAGCTACACTTGGTCCATACATTATGGGAATATTATTAACTAACGGTTTTAAATGGAATTCTGGATATTTTACTATTTCGTTAATTCAGATTGCTTTAACCATGGTACTTATTTTTACTTTGCCACTGTGGAAAGAGAAAAAAACAGATAACAAAGCCAAGGAAGAAGAATACAAAAATTATTCTTTCAGAGAGGTTTTTGCTTTGCCTGGGGCAATGTCTATAATGATCGCTTTTTTCTCTTATTGTGCATTAGAGGCAACTACTGGATTGTGGGCGGCAAGTTATTTAGTACTAAATAGAGGTATAGCTGCTGAAACAGCGGCTAAATGGGCTGCTTCATTTTATTTCGGAATCACAATAGGAAGGTTTATATCTGGATTTATAACATTTAAAATGAATAATAAAAACATGGTACGTCTAGGACAAGGAATCATAATTTTAGGATTGTTACTATTGATTTTTCCTTTCAGCAATTATACGGCATTTATAGGCCTTATTCTTATAGGTTTAGGTTGTGCACCGATCTATCCAAGTTTGATACATTCAACACCAACTAATTTTGGTAAGGATGTATCACATTCCATTATAGGGGTACAGATGGCATCTGCATACCTTGGAACAACCCTTATGCCACCTTTGTTCGGATTTTTGCAAGAATATTTCAATATAAGGTTATATCCCCTTTATTTAACTATATTAACCTTTCTTATGATAGTCATGGTGGAAAAGGCAAACGGTTTATTTATGAGAAACCCCGTGATGAATAGAAATCCTTGACTTATTTAATATCCCTTGAATAAATTATCAGATCGTCGCGCTTGTACCACCCTGTTTTTTCCCAAAATGCCTTACCAATTTCATTCTCATAATAAACAAACAAATGGCATTTTATGATACCTTTTTCTTTTAAACTATTTAAAACCAAGTTTACCAATT
>NZ_JALY01000235.1:0-6411 GCF_002924615.1 Petrotoga halophila DSM 16923
TTATGAGGGTTAGAGAATACCATAAAATGTCTCGCTTTTCGGTGAATTAGTAAAAGAGAATTTCAAATACTGAATAAAAGCGTATAAAGAGAAAGGAGGTGCTTTGTAAAAAACATTTTTTAAAACCATGTTTTAATAAGTGTTTTAGAATTTCTTAAGAGACTAAAAAATATTATACGAGGAGGAAATAACATGGCCATACAGTATAAAAATCTTGATGAGCAAACACGCAAATTTATGCTGAAGGAAATGGAAAAGGATGTTAAGGAGGGAACCCTATATATAAGCCCTCGTTTGAATTCCACTGGACAATCTGAATGGGCTAAACTTCTTGAAGATGCTATTGCTGGTTACAACGATGATTGGTTAGCTACTCAGTTAAATGAGCAACAATGTATGAAATCAGATGAGGAAAGGAAATTGCGAAGTGGAGAAATAAAGAAAGCAAAAGTTCCTGTGAATGCTCCTGAAACACTAGCTGAAGGTGAATTCAATCGCTTTTACGCACGCGGTATATGTGTAAGAGCAATTGCTGAGGGGATAAGTGAAGTTATAGTGTATAGAGGGAAGCAAGTTCAACGACCACGCCAAGAGTCCCAAGCAATGATTGGAAGGAGAATTGATCCGCAAGCTTTGTTGGAAGACCTCAGAAAATCACAAGGGGTAGAACCAGCTTTAGGTATACCACCTGGACCAAATTCAGGTTTGACTATCTCCTTACCATGAAAAAAGTAGGCACTTCCGCTAACATCGGACAAACGACGACGCCTCGCACTTCTCATATGTCCATGGACGTTGTCCAAAATTGAGCCTGCCTCCTGAAAGAAGCGGAAGGTGTTGTAATTTTATTATATAACCAAAAACGAATGTTTTATATAATCAAAAGGTATAGCAGATAGGTATGGAAGATGCTAATGTTGCGTTGATACCTAAGGAGATAGAAGAGATAAAAAGGGAGATAGCATATATTAAAGAGCATATGACAGACGTGGATAGAATTTTGATGGATGAAGAGATAATAATGTTAAAAGGAGCTGAGAAAGAATACCAACTTTAAAAATAGGTAAAAGTAACGATTAACGAAAGGAAACACACCGAAAGGGGTTCAAGAAAAATAAGACAAGAGGAAAAAAGAAAATCGAAATAATTCTTCAAAAAATCGAAAAGTAACTTGAATTGTATAATTTTGCTGTAAAAATATGCATGAAAGAAAGTTATAACAAGGGAGTATTTGGAGTTTTGTGAGAAGAATTATAGAGGATGAAATTTAGAGCAAAATATAGGTGAAAAAATACTTAGTTAGTTTTAGCAATATATAAAAGAAAAAGGGGCGGTAGCCCCTTTTTAGGCATAAAAACAATTATCTTAACAATTGCAAGACGTTTTGTGGAACCGTGTTTGCTTGAGCCAACATTGCATTCGATGATTGCAATAGTATTTGTTGTTTTGTATAGTTCATCATTTCTTTTGCCATGTCTACATCTCTGATTCTTGATTCTGCAGCGGTTAAATTCTCTGAGGAAACTTGCAAGTTGTTTATAGTGTGTTCTAACCTGTTCTGATATGCACCAAGCTTGGATCTTTCTGTAGAAACTTTCACTATTGCAGCGTTTATAGTACTAATAGCGGTATTTGCACTTGCCTGATTTGCAATACTCATATTAGTACTATTTATTTCCAAAGCCCCTGCACTCATAGCTCCGATTGATAAGGTAATGTTCTGACCTATGTTTGCTCCGATGTGGAAAGTTGAGTTAGTAAAGGTTCCATCTAATAATTTCTGGGTGTTAAACTCGGTGTCACTTGCAATTCTATTGATTTCTGCTGTTAATTGGGTTACTTCGTCTTGCAATGCTTGTCTATCTGCACCAACGTTTGTGTCGTTTGCTGCTTGTACTGCTAACTCTCTCATTCTTTGCAAAATAGCGTGTGTTTCAGTTAATGCTCCTTCCGCTGTTTGTATTAAGGATATAGAGTCTTGAGCATTTTTTACAGCCATGTCTAATCCTCTAATCTGTCCTCTCATTTTCTCAGATATTGACAAACCAGCTGCATCGTCACCTGCACGGTTGATCCTAAAACCTGAAGAAAGTTTTTCAAGGGATTTTCCCATAGCGTTGTTAGCTGAATCTAACTGCCTCCATGCGTTTAAAGCGTTTAAGTTATGGTTAATTCTCATTCTACCTTCACCTCCATGTGATTTTGGTGTTATCCTTTCCTTAGATGATTTATTTCCTGGCCAGGAATATTTCATTATATTTATCGGTTAAAATTCTAATAACTTTAATTATTTTCTTTACTTTTTTGGATTCTCTTTGAGTCTTTTTAAATCGAAACTATATAATTGTAGAAGGAAATAATAAATAAAAGAAGAATGATATAATAGAATAAGCTTTGTAATGGGAGGCAAGTGTATGAGTGCTAATAATGAAAAATTGTTATCTGTTGCTATGATTGTTAAGGATGAAGAGGCTAATATTAGACGTGCCTTAGAGGCTATTAAAGATGTGGCAGATGAGATAATTGTTGTTGATACAGGTTCTATGGATAGAACGCCCCAGATAGTTAAAGAGTATACCGATAAGCTGTACTTTCATGAGTGGCAAAATGATTTTTCTGAGGCTCGAAATTATTCTTTGAAGTTTCCAACCTGTGAGTGGGTTATGAGATACGATGCTGATGAAGAAGTTTCAGAATCCTTTATAAAAAACATTAGAGAGTTTCTTAAAAAACTACCAAAAGATGTTAATACTGTTTATCTGCCCATTATCAGTTATATGGATATGGACCACACAAAAACTGAAGTTGCATCGATTCCTATAATTTTTAGAAAAGGTACCGTTGAATATCAAAACGTTGTACATAATCAAGCTATATATAAACCTAAAGTAGTCCATGCCAATTTTCCAATTTATCACTACGGATATATTTGGACCAGGAATTTGCGAAAGAAGAAACATGAAAGAACAGCAACATTGATAAGGGAACAATTGAAAAGTTCTAATAAACCTTTAGATAGGATTTATTATTTAATTCAATTATATAAAATTGAGGAAATAGGTAGATACAGTTTCAGAAGAAATGAGTTGGCATGGAAAATTATAAAAGAGATAAAAGAGATAAAAAAGGTAAATAATTTACCAACCATTACCCTTGAATTTTTATATTTGTTTGGCGTAGAATGCATTGAAAATGATATGAAAAAATTGGGGGAAGAGTTATTAAGAAACGCAATTAAGTTATCACCAAAATACCCCGATCCTTATTTTGGGATGATGCTTTTATGTGAGAAAGAGAAAAAATATGACGAACTGTTGGATTGGAGTAATAAATTTTTCCAGGTGCTAGATACTGCTATGAATGAAGTTGAAACATATTGTTGGACAATTATGTCTCTTAAGCGAATATCTACAGCCTATTTGCTTGCAGCGAAAGCCTTTTTGATGAAAAAGGATTTTAATAACTTTAATAAATATGTTTCAAAAGCGTTTAGTGAAAAAGGAAATTTTGCATTGAATAAAAGTAATATTCAGATTTTAATGAAAAATTTGGTTGATGTGGTTGAATCTAAAGAAGAGATGGAACAGGTTCTTCCAGGAATTAAGGTTATCTTTGAAGTTAGTGAAAACGAAGGGATTCAAATGTACTTCGACGAACTTATCCAAAAGCTTGGAGAATTTAATCTGAAGGTTGAAAAGAGTTTGTTGGAGAAGTTTAAATGGAAAAACGAAATATCAAAATATGTAATAAAAAAATTTGAAACATCTGAAGATCAGCTTTTAAACTTTGTTACTAAAAACGATTATTTGAAGTTTGTAAATGAAACGGGAATATACGGTCTTTTGTTTCTTTTCTATGTTCTTGAAGAGACAAAAAGCTACGTTGAGATTTTAAAAGAGTTAGGAAGATTAAGAAAGGTTGAAAGTGAAGAGGTTAGAGGGGTTTTGTATGTTTTAATTGGAGATGCTTATCTAAAATTAGAAAAGTACAAAGAAGCAATAGAATACTACAAAAAAGCCAAAGATATTTATCCTGAGGTATCGAGGTTTATAAAGCCCCTTTTAGAGGATTTATCTATGAAGTTATCCACAGAGTTTGACATTGCTTTTGATGAGATGTATAGTTTTTATACGTCTGAAAATGAATTTATTTTTGATATTGTTGAATACCTCGGGGAAGATGCAGTTGAAAAATTGTATTTGATTTCGGACATTTCCTTTGCTAATTATGCATCTGCTTCTTTACTAATAGAAAAAGATCCACAAAAGGCTGAAACGTTGTTGAAAAAAGTAGAAAATATCGACGAATTTCCTTTTTATTATTATAGACTTGCTAAGATATACGAAAAAAAAGACATTGAAAAAGCCTTGGATTTACATATAAAAGCTGTAGAAGAGAATAACAAACTTGCTGATATATCGTTTGGTATATACAGTTATTCTGGACTTTATCCGAATACTCAGATTAGTTTAATGAAAAACAATGATGAAATGATTTGGGTAGGGAATATTTCTGAAAAATTTTCCACGCTTGGCATTATTCATCCCATTAGGAGTTGGAAGAAATCAGATACTTTTATGTACGCTTCGCCTTATCCCTCTGACGAGGCTTTAAGGATTTACGAAGAGCGTGAGAAAGAAACTTACAAGTCTATTCCTTTGGAGATCAAAAAGGAAGTTATTTTAAGGGGATTAATCGATAGTGGTTTTAAAGATGTCAAGGTTCTTGGAGTTGATAAAGAGAAGTATGAAGGTGTTTTTGAAGATTTGGGCATTTCTGTAAAAGATAATTCTAACAATCTTTTAATTGTAGGGGAGTTTGAAAAAAGTTATGATGTAACTGATATTTTAAAGAAGGCAAAAAAGGTTTTAGCCTTTGTGTATGTTCCTGATTTGAAGGATAGAGAGAATGTGGTTTGGTTTATTCCAAAGTTTAGGGTGCTTAGAACGACGGGTGAGTTGATTTCGTTATTTGAGAAAGAAGGGTTTAAGGTTTCAAAAGTTGAGGCTATTGATGGAAATTTGAGATTTATTGAAGCATATAAAGAGTAATTTTGTTTTAAGACTTTATAATCAACTACCCTGGCCTCTATAGGCTGGGGGTAGTTGACTTAATAAGTGCCATAGAAATTTATTTCAATGTTTCCTTCAATTCTTTTGCTAGGTTCTTAGCCAACATTTTTGAAATGTGATAAATCTCTATTCCAATAATTTGGTCGAGCGCGTCATATTCTACTCTTATATTATCTGATACCTCTTCGGAATCTACTGCGGCACCTTTTCTAAGCGATATATAAAGTATATCATTATCTTCATCAAACCATACTTTTATATTCTCACCCATCTAATATTCTCCTTTTTGCTTATCCTCCAATTGTTTTTAATGATTTAAGAATTAAATATTCGTTCTAAAAGTTAAAAAAGATAAGGTAAATCGTGTTTAATTTAATTATACCATAGGTTTTTAGGAATATGAATTTACCGTTTTTAGTTAAATGAGAAAAGGTAAGGATATGAAAGCTTTTCACAGAGATTTAATATGATCTAATGCATAAGATAACACACCTTCAAAAAGATATGATATAATTAGATAAAACAAAAAAGGAAACACTTCACCATACAACAAAAAACAAACCAAAAAGGAGAAGCTTATGTCTAATCCAATCAAAGATTCCATATTCAAAGAATTATTTGAAGACAGAGCCATATTCTACGACTTTCTAAAGGTCTTTCTTCCAAAAGAAATCACACAACAAATAAAAGAGACAGATTTAAAACGTGAACAAACCGAGCTAATAGGCAAAGACTTCTCCATCAAAAGATCAGACATACTATACAAGATAGAAAAAGGAAACGCCCCGAAGGGGGTTCAAGGAAACGGGCAAGATGTATACATATACTTATTGTTGGAGCATCAAAGTAAAGTTGACCAACTGATGGCATTCAGGATGTTGGCGTACAAGGTAAGAATATGGGAACAATATGTAAAAAGTCACAAAAGAGAATCAGAACAAAAAGGATTCAAACTACCAGTCATAATAGGGATAGTCTTTTACGATGGGAAAGTGAAATGGACATCACCAATGGACGTAAAAGACAAGATAACAAAGATAAAAAACATGGAAGAGTACTTAATAAAAGCAAGTTATGAACTAATAAATTTAAGCAATATAAAAGAAGAAACGATAATAAACATGAAGAAGGCACTAGGGGTAATCTTATTAACGGACAAACCAAACGTAAAGATAAAAAAAATGGAAGAGTTGCTAAAGATTATAAATCAAGAGATAATATCGAAGTTGCCAGAAGAAGAAAAAGAAAAGTTTGATAAACACAGAAACGCATTCTTAGAATTGCTTAGAAAGAGGACAGATTACGAAGAGATAGAAGAAAGGTACAAAGAGCTAGAAGA
>NZ_JALY01000255.1:0-1694 GCF_002924615.1 Petrotoga halophila DSM 16923
GGGCGCTAAAGAAAGCTTTTGAGTGTCTAAAAACAGTAAAAGTATAATAAGCAAAGTAGTGAGGAGATGCTTATGAAGAAGGCTCTACTGATATTTTGCATATTACTTCTTCCATTTTCCTTTTCTTTATCCTTTAATTCTCCAAGTTTTATTTGGAACTACGTTACTAGCTATCAAACAGATGAATTAATGTATTTGAAAGTTAACTATACCCAAAAATTAATAGAGAAAATTAAAGATTATTTGCCATTTTTAGAAAGATCAGGCATATCTCTTCCTATAACTTCGGATGTTGAAGTGCATTTTATTGATGTTAGTCAAGGAGATTCAATTTATATAAAATTACCAAATAATGTTGATATCCTAATTGACGGTGGAAATAATTGGTATGGTGACGATGTAGTTACTTACCTCAAATCCCAAGGTGTTGATGATATAGAATATTTGATAGCCACCCATCCAGATGCAGACCATATAGGTGGGTTAGATGATGTTTTAAAAGCCTTTGAAGTTGAAAATGTCTATGCCCCGGATGTTTCTCACACCACGAAAACTTACAATGATTTTGTTTTAGAAGTGAGAAACGAAGGAACCTACATTAAATCAGCTAAGGTTGGAATTACTTTAATTAATTCTGCATTAGCGGCTGTGATAGGTTGTCCTTCATTTAGTAATGTGTATTTTCTTGGACCTGTGAAAAATTATGGAACAGACCTTAATTCTTGGAGTGCTGTCGTGAAGTTAGATTTTGGAAATTCTTCTTATCTTTTCACTGGAGATGCCGATAGAATTTCTGAAAAAGATATGATAGATAACGGTATGTTTTTAAAAGCAGATGTTCTTAAGGTTGGCCATCATGGATCTTATTCATCAACTTCGCAAGAGTTTTTAAAGGAAGTTAGTCCAAAATATGCGGTGATCTCTGTTGGTAAAAATAATAATTACGGTCACCCAGCACAGGAAGTATTAGAAAGATTAGAAATGTATAAGGTAGATCTTTTTCGTACAGATTTGCAGGGACATATTATAGCTATTAGTGATGGGAATAAAATAAATTTTAACGTTGAACCAATTAACACTGTTAATCTTATGGAAGATGCTCAAGAATCAGCACCACAAAAAACTTCTATATTGATTACGAACTTAGATGTTTCTGATGAAAAGGTTACTATCTGCAACAATACTGATGAAGACGTAGATTTAACAGGATGGGCTTTGGTTAGCGAAGTTGGAAACCAAAAGTTTAATTTTCCAGATGGATATATACTTAGAGCTGGAAAATGTGTGAATATTTTGTCAGGTCGTGGCGCGATAGATGAACCTCCAGCTAATTTAAAATGGACAGGAGCTTATGTTTGGAATAACGATGGAGATATTGCGGCACTATACGATGCTGAAGGGATACTAATAAGTAGAGTTGAATTCTAAGGTTTTGTCAACTACAATAATAATAAATAGTTGTAAATTGTGATTTTATGTTAAAAAAAATGCTTGAAAAAAGAGAACACTTATGTTATAATTTGTATGCTCAAATGAAGTTTTTATATTTATGGGGTCGTGGCGCAGCTGGGAGCGCGCTACCATGGCACGGTAGAGGTCGTGGGTTCAAGTCCCATCGACTCCACCAATATGAGGGAAATATTCCCTTTTTTTTTATATATTAAATCTTTCATCATGGGTGGGCTGCGGGGTGA
>NZ_JALY01000100.1:0-14422 GCF_002924615.1 Petrotoga halophila DSM 16923
ATAATGCCTGGAAGGGGTGAGATAGTTATGACGATAGCTGAAAAGTTGAGAAACGAAGGTAAATTAGAAGGAGAAAGAGAAGGGAAACTTGAAGAAAGAAGGGAAGTAGCTATAAAGTTATTAAATAAACGATTTGGAAAAGAATTTACACAAGAGATGAAAGAAAAGATAAAAGAAGCTGAAGAAAGAAGAATAAACCAAATAATTGACAACATATTTGAAATAACCATAGAAGAGCTAAAAGAAATATTGAAGTAATGGTAGTAGGTGAAACACTATCTGATATTTTTGGATAGGTAACAGGGCAACACCCTTTCCCATTTCCTCATAGGTGAGTTGCGGAGGGAAAGGGTAAAAGGCTTTTTTCCCTCATGGGTGGGCGGACCCACTTTGCATAATCGGGTACACTTTTCGCTTATTAAACGCAACTGACTTAATTATTAATCAGATATTATTATTTGTGGCTCTATGTCGCTATGATAATATAAAAATATTTTATCGAAATTATTTTCTCCTTTAGTATATGAATTAAGTATTTCTTTAATATATTGGATATCAACATCTACAAAAAATACTAAGTTGGGTGGAAAAGATGAGATTTTTATTAATAAATATATTTTATCAACTTTCTCTCTGTAAAGGGGGATTTTTTCAATCTTTTTATTTATTGCGAGTCTTAATTTCTCTTCATAATTAAATCCTATACAATTGATGCTTGTTGGAATTACTAATGGTTTCTTATAATCCTCTTGTATTGGTTCAACTTCTAAATATTTGCATATTAAAGAACTTTTATTTGATTCACAGAATTCTTCAAACGAAGAATATTCCTTATTTCTTCTTGCCATTATATATTTTTTGAATTCTTCAATAAAAGCTTTAATAAATTTGTTTTTGTTTATTTTGTTTATATCAGAATCCAATTTATTAGAGAAAGAAAACCATATTACACTTTTAATATTTTCTTCCTCCATATATTTTCGTACAATCTTATAAATCTCAATTTTTGAATCTAGACTTTTCATCATTTCTTCCTTAATAGCTTCCGTTATCTCTATCCCAATTTTTTGATTATCAAACTTAATTATAAAATCAGGAGATTCACTACAGTCTAATTGATAATTTTCAGGAAAAAGATGTTCATGAAAACTTTTATAATAATCGCTGAAAAAATCTTCTAATAGCTTAAATTCTTCCTTTTTCTTATCGTTTATTTTTATCACTCCTACCTTTTGTAGCATTTTCGATACTTTTAAGTGTTTTAGAGAGCATTTCGACAATTGGTCCAACAGCTGGTGCACTTACTAAACGAAAACTATACCTCCCTCTCAGACAAATCCTGTATAATGAATTTGGTCAAAAACATTGTACAGGAAAAGGTGAGGCTAAGGTACAATACAATTATATAAGATTTTTGTATTTTAACAAACACAAAAGTCAAAGAGTGATAGCAAAAGAAATGGGGATACACAGAGCGACGGTTAAAAGAGCTATCAAGAACCCAGAACAGAAGTATCATATGAACGTTAATAGAGATAAACCAGTAAATAGTGATTTTAGAAAACATATCAAACATTTGCTAGAACATAATTCAAAGGGAACCTCTTAGTTGAAATGCAGGAAGAACGACAACTAACGAAATTCCAAAAAAAGCTGATCAAAGTAGACTTACTAATAATTGATGAACTAGGATACGTGCAGTTATCCGACCAAGTTACACAACTCATGTTCCAAATATTCTCTGAAAGGTATGAAAAAGGATCTATCTTGGTAAACAGCAACCTTGAATTTGCAGAATGGGCTAAAATATTTCACGATGAAAGGATGACAGCAGCGATTATCGACAGGTTAATCCACAACAGTAAGATAATACTATTCAATGGAGAAAGCTACCGTTACAGGAACCAAAGGCGAGAAATTCAGCAAAATTGATAAATATTCGATTTTTCTCTTTTCATATGAAAAGAGAAAGAAAAGAACTTCTTCTTTGCATATGGTACATAATTAGGTTAGCAGGATGATACAGTATTCAGGTTCTTTCCGCTGATTGTTGAATCCTATCCATTATTTTCTAGAAAAAGAACTTTTTGTCTCAACATCTCAAATTTGTTTCTTCCATACATTATCCTTTTAACAACTTTCAGTTTATTCACAGAACCTTCTGCTAGTCCATTGTTGTATTCATATATGATGGCATTTCTAACCGCTTGCATATCTCTTTTTAACCCATTTACAAATTTATCTATCTTTCTGATCTTTAGATTATTAGCTTTTTCTATCCATTCTTCAAGTTTTTCAACGTTCTTTGATTTCAACATCTGTTTGAATTCATTTACTAAGTTTATTATACTTTCAATAACGGGGTATCTTTGAATGATCTTTTCATACAATTCTTTTGAAAGAGCTTCTACTTCTTCAACGGGTTTGTACAGTAATTTTATTAAATCTTTTCTTTTTACCCTTATTTCTTTTGGATCTTCAATTTTTAAATTTCTTTTTGCCAAATATATTCCAATGTTCGAATAACTACCTGTATAACCTTCACCTCTTATTATTTCAAATATCTCTTTGTTTGATTTTCCGCTTCTTTTCAATACTTGCATTTCCTCTTTATATGGATCCAGCATACCTGGGAGCCTTTTTCCTTTGTTCATGTTTGTGGGAGAAAAATCATTATCTAAATATTTATCCACAGTATTTCTATGTATGTTCAGTAATTTTGATATTTTCCTTTTTGAGTAACCTTTGCTGTATAATTCCCTAACTTCTTTGACTAACTTAAGTTTTGCCTTTTCTTTTTCAGAATGAACCACGTTTTTGTTATCATCAACCATCTGTTCAAAGTCCTGATCTTTTGTTTCTCCAACAACTAAAGAGGTACTGAACTTTTGATAGATGTACTCTTTGCAAGAATCCGTTAGATTTTTTATTAAATGGAACCCATCCGATATCTGAATGGCATCTGGATGGGCTTTCTCTATCGCCTTTTTATATGATATCGAACCGTCTCTTGATACCATTTGGATATTCTCGTATCCCTTTAGCCATTTTTCTACCTTTTCTGGTTCCCTTGAGTTCAACATATCCACCACTTTGTGAGTTTCCAAATCGATCATGATACTTCCATATCTTTGCCCTCTTTTTATTGCAAAATCATCGATACTTACCTTTTTTACTTTCCTTTTGTCTATCATGTGGATTATTTTTTTTTAATAAGTTGCATATCGAACTTTTTCCTATATCCGCTATATCTTTACTTATCAACTTAGCTGCTTGTACAGAACTCATATTCATGCTTATATTCGTTATTTCCTTTTCCAGCCTTTTCGTTCTTTTGAATTTTGGTTCCACAAAGTCAAGAGGTTCAGCAAACGTCTTTTTCTTACACTCTTTGTTTTCACAGAACATCTTTCTTCTTATTACAACTATCGTTGTTTTTTTACCTTGTATCGGTAAATCTTGAAAGCTTCTTTCATACCTTGAATGTACTTTTTTGGATGGTTTCCCACAATATGGACAGATTACTTCTTTTTTAGCTGATTTCACCCAAATTGTTATTCTATCTCCTGTTACTTCATGTTTAACGTATTCTAAGTTCTCATCCAACAACTTAACTATTTCTTCCATTCCCCTCATCCTCTTTTAAGTGATTTTCATCAATTATATCACCAGAGGCTAATCAAGTCAACCGTTGATGGAAAGAACCAGTATTCGGTTAGCCATAGCCAAAAGGAAAATGTTAAGAATAATAAAAATTTTTGATAATGTATGATAATATATGATAATATATGAATGATAATAAAATTATCAAAAGCCAATTAACGATATGCCAATTAGTAAAAATCAAAAAATTGTAAAAAAATTAGCGTAACTGACATTCCCTATACTTTCAAAAAAATGCGTAATAAATTCGAAAGATAAAAAATGAAATAATTTCCTGATTGACGTTTTCTCCAAGTCAGTCCTGTGAATTTAGCCAAACTATCATGAGATTAAAAGGAAGTTAAGAGTAGAACTCAGTCAAAGCGGGGCAAGATGTAGCACCATATATATCGGAAAAGGGCTTATCCCTATTATTCACAGCCAATTCACTGAATTTCAGATAAATGTTGGAAAGCATCCAATTCTTTTCAGAGACGAGTGTATGAACTAAATGGAACCTATGGCGTGTAAGTCTTTGTAAAGCCAAAAACTGAGAACCACGCCAATTGGATTTAGCTTTTGCATTAAGCTGGTACACAAGAGGTTTAAAAGGGCAAAGTTTCTTATTGGTTGACAGGAAATTGGCTATTTGAGTGCTGTAAAAAGATCATAAAAAAGGAACGTTTCTAAGCATCGAGAATATAAGCACTGGCTATCGAATCAAAGGAAATTGATATTAGTTAGTTAATCAAATTAGTTGACATAATAATTATGACAAAATTTTATAAAACACCTACTAGAATAAAGTTGTGAAACAATTAAAAATAAAAAGAGAAACATTGGATAGTTCATACAAAGGATGCAGAAAAAATATTAGATACTTAGTCTGAAAAGGTTAGATATAAAAAACCTACTACAAAGAAAAAGTAAGTAAATTCGACACCTATCTTTTAGATAACTTTTCGGGATAGAAAGTCGCAAAAAGATTTATAAAGGTTAAGTTCAAAGATAGTAGATTTGGCTAATTACATTTCATATCAAAAAAGAGCTGATATAAAAGTTAAGACAAATTAAATCACTGAATATAAAGAATAAAATTTGTAAATTAGGTGAAATTGTAGACAGAGAGATAAAAGAACTTAAGTAAAAAGACAGACAAAGTTTTGATATACGGAAGAAGATGATAATCATTCCTTAAATATTCTGTACCCAACAGAGAAAGCAAATTTGTAGAGTTACCAATAATATGGATAAAATTTAATAAATAATGATTAATTATGAAATGTGGTGATGCAAATGATTCCTTATACTAGAAGAAAAATCATTTTAGAATTATTACATTCGAAAGAAATTGTGTATCTGGATGAGATTAAGAATAAAACCAATGTGTCAATAGCTACTGTTCGTAGAGATGTAAAGACTTTAGCTACAGAGGGGCAGGTTGAAATCTTATCTGGTGGGGCAGTCAAATTAGTTATTAATATTGCAGAGAAATCATTAGAAGAAAAGATAAATCTTAATAAAGAGGAAAAAGAAATTATAGGTAGATATGTAGCTACCTTAGTTGGTGATGGACAGTTTATTTTTATAGGTCCAGGTACGACTGAAAATCACATCATCAAACATTTAAAAGGTAAAAATGTAACAGTTGTTACAAACGGAGCTTTTCATATCACTGAGTTTATAAAATATAAAATAAATTCTATATTATTAGGGGGTAATTTGTTGACAGACATTGCAGTTCTTGTAGGACCTACTGCAATGAATCAAGTTGCAAACATGAATTTTGATAAGTGCTTTATCGGTGCCTCAGGTATTACCTTTGACCGTGGTGTATCAACTTCAAATATCGAAGTAGCTGAGATAAATAGACTGGTAATTGAGAGATCAGAAGAAGTGTATTTTATTGGAGATTCTACGAAACTTGGTAAAAACTCAAGATATACATTTGCTCAAATAAATGAGGAGCAAAAGTTAATCACTACTAAAAAAGCACATGTGAAAGCATCATATGCCAAAGAAGTTATTTTGATTGATTAACATTAGAACTATAAGCCCGCTATTTAGCGGGTTTTATTTTACGGATTGAACATTGTTCAATTCTAATATTAGGTCTTAAGAAATGTGGCTTTTAAATTAATTTTATAGCCAAATATTTTTTAGTAAACTTTGTTCAATTTATAACATGTCAGAATATGCTACAATAATAGTCAAATTTCACTTTTTTATCTGGCATGATTATTTATAATTTTTTATGAAAAAAATAGATCTAATTATGGGAAAAACGTTGACAAAAATAAAAATATATGATAATATATGATAATATATGACAATAAATGATCAAACATTGTCATAAAATGATGAAAAGGAGAGAGAAAGATGAAAAGATGGCTTGGGGTTTTTTTATCAGTTGTATTGGTGTTTTTAGCGACTGTCGTTATAGCAGAAGATGTAAAGATTCCTGAAGCAATTGAAGGGAAAAAGTTAAGAATGGCCTTAGTAAAAGAGTGGGGAACAGGAACACATATGATTATGCATATCAATGGAACTAGAGCAGAAGCTGAAAGATATGGTATAGACCTTAGTGTGATTGATGCTAACAATAATCTTGCAAAAATGGCAGAAGGCATAGACAATGCTGTAGTAAATAAGATGGATGCAATTTTAATTTCACATGGTAAAGCGCCTGCTTTGCATGATGCAGTTGTAAGGGCTTTAAAAGCTGGTATACCTGTGATTGTTTTTGATAATGACTTTGATATTCCTTATGAAATTCACCAAGGAAAATTGGTTTCTATTGATCAGTATGACTTAATGATGGGTTTGCTTTCACAGATGTCTTTGGTTCAAGAATTAGATGGTAGTGGAAATGTTGTTTATAATAGAGTTGCTAATGTACCTCCAACAGAAAAAAGACATAGAATCTGGCAGGGAGCCATTTTACCCACATATCCAGGTATAAAGGTTGTCGCGACAATTGATCAAGGTACAAATAATCCAATGCCTAAAGCACAGGCGGCTCTTGAAACAATTTTAACAACAAGAAATGACATTGATGCTGTCTATGCAGTTTGGGATGAATATGCTAAAGGATTTTATAACGCAATACTTGCCTCGGGAAAAAAGATTCCATTATATTCTGTTGATATTTCTGATCAGGATTTAGCCATGATGCAGGAACACCCTGAAATTTGGAGATCATCTGCTGCCGTTGACCCCACAGTTGTTGGTCAAGTCCAAATTCGCTTGGCTTTAAAAGCAATAGCAGGTGAAAAGATTCCTAGGTATTACTCCTTAGAACCTGTACTGATTCATGTTAATGATTTACCACCAAAAGAAGAAAAACGGGTGACAATGGCAGATTTAGCTGATTATTACGATAATTGGGGCTATACTGAAGCTTTTCTGGAAGACTGGATGATAGCTTTAGAAAAGAGTTTTTAAGTAAGGCAAAATTAAAGTTTGTTGGTTTAAACCAACAAACTTTAATTATTATTAATATAATAATACTAAAAGTTTATTTAACATAAGGGGGTGATTAATGATGCTGGCAATGAAAAATATAACAAAGTCTTTCCCTGGTGTAAAAGCACTGGAAAATGTGGATTTTAATGTAGAATCAGGTGAAGTACACGCACTGATAGGGGCCAATGGTGCTGGTAAAAGTACGTTAATGAAAATATTAGCAGGTACTTACGAGGATTATGGAGGCGAAATACTGATTAATAATAATAAGGTAGAAATTAAGAATCCTATTGATGCAAAACGCAACGGAATTGTTATTGTATATCAGGAAGTAGATACAGCTCTAATCCCACATTTAACTGTTGCTGAAAATATCATGATGGATTACATTATTGAGGGGAAAAATGGCGTTTTAATTAACTGGAATGATATTAAAAAACGTGCAAAGAGAGTCATTTCTGAACTTGGTTTAGATATAAATGTGAACCAAAAAATTAATGAACTATCTCTTTCTGAAAAACAAATGGTTTTAATTGCGCGAGCTATTTTCCATGAAGCTAGGTATCTAATTTTAGATGAGCCGACTGCCCCTTTAAGTGTTGAGGAAACAAATAAATTATTTGATATCCTAAGAAAGTTAAAAAATGATGGTATGAGTGTTATTTTTATATCTCATAGATTAAACGAAGTGTTTCAAATGGCCGAAAAAATTACAGTGCTAAGGGATGGGAAGATTGTGGGAACATTCGATATAGATGATATGACTATTGATAAAGCTGTTGAAAAAATGTTAGGTAAGAAATTAGAAAATAATTACCCAAAAACAGAAACTAAAATTGGTGACACACTATTGGAAGTTAAGAATTTATCAGGTACTGGTGGAATTAACAACGTAAGTTTAACTGTAAGAGAGGGAGAAATAATTGGTCTGGCAGGCCTAGTAGGAGCTGGAAAAACAGAGTTATGCAAACTAATATTTGGTGAAGGGAAAATAAAAGAAGGTGAAATAAGATTAAAGGGTAAAAGAATAAACCCGAAAGCTCCTGCTGAAGCCGTTAGAGAGGGTTTAGTATTAGTTCCTGAAGAAAGAAGGAAAGAAGGAGTTTTAGTATATGAGTCTATAGAAACCAATATTACCTTGCCAACTCTGGAGAAATATTGTCGAGGCATTTTTATGCAAAAAAACAAAATTAAGCAAGTTTCAAGAGAAATTATCAAACAGGTTGGAATCAAAACACCTAGTGAAAAACAATTGGTAGCCAATTTAAGTGGGGGTAACCAACAAAAGGTTGCTACTGGTAAGTGGTTTTTATCTGATGCTGAAGTATTTATCTTTGATGAACTTACTAAAGGTGTTGACGTAGGATCTAAGGTAGAAATTTATGAGTTAATTGGGGACCTTGTTCAAGATGGTAAAGGTGTTATTTATGCATCTTGCGAATTTGGTGAGATATTAGGATTAACTGATAGAATTTATGTAATGTATAACGGTACAGTAGTAAAAGAATTAGTAACAAAAGATACTACAGAAGAAGAATTACTTTACTACGCTGCTGGAGGTGGACTAGATGAATAATACAAAAGAAAAAAAATTTGACTTATTTTTATTTTTATACAAATATGGAACAATTATTGTTATAGTAGCAACAATACTTTTTTTTTCAATTACTCTTGATAATTTCCTGAACTTTACTAACGTAACAAACATTTTAAGATCTATATCTATTGTTGCTTTAATCGCATTAGCTGTTACTATATCTCTTACCATCAATGGATTTGATTTATCTGTAGGAGCTATTGCTGGTTTCGCTTCTGTTATAGCAGCAAAAATTATGGTAATTTGGGGAATGGGTCCTGTGCCAGCTATTATTGTTCCCTTGATTGTCGGTGCATTAATAGGTGCAATTAATGCCTTTTTGATAATAAAAATGAAAATCCCAGATTTGCTTACAACCCTTTCCATGATGTTTCTTTTAACAGGAATATCCATAACCTTTCAAAGTGGATCAGCAATCTATAATTATATGCCTTTACCTAATAACGCTGGTATAGCGCCAGGAATTATGAGCGAAGCTTACTTGTTTATCGGCCGAGGGGAATTATTTCACATTCCAGTTCCTGTTATTATTATGCTTTCTGTGGTTATCCTGGTACATATATTCTTGAATCTAACTAAATATGGCAGATTCTTATATATGATAGGTGGAAATGAAGAGGCTGCCAGATTATCGGGGATTAATACTAACAAATATAAATTAATCGCCTATATGTTGTCTGGTTTAATTGCAGCTTTAGGTGGACTTGTATTAGGTGCTAGATTAGGATCTGGAGAGGTTGACGCAGGAAGTCCGTATTTAATGGACGCAGTAGCTGCTGCCTACATTGGGTTTTCAGTATTTGGTGCCGGAAAACCTAATGCTTTTGGAACATTATTGGGAGCATTATTAATGGGAACTCTTTTAAATGGGCTAATTATGATGGATTTCCCTTATTATTCTCAGGATATTGTAAAAGGTATTGTTTTAATTCTTGCCTTGACTCTTACTTATTATAGGCAAAAGAAGTAAAATTATAACCGGGCGGAGCCCTCCGCAACCAATACAAACTGGCTGCTGGGTGAAGGGGCTATAAAAAAGATTCTATGTAACTTAGAATGATGTAGGTATTTTAAAATTTTTTAGATTCTAGAAGTGTGGTTTAAAGAAGGTTTCAAAGTTGCTAAAGATTGTAAAATCATAATAATTGAGGAGGTTAGAATAATAGTTATGACCGTTGTTCCTGTTAAACTTAACGAACTAAAAAACAAATTAGTTATCATTGATCAAACTTTGTTGCCCAATGAGGAAAAATTTTTAGAATTAGATAATCCTGAAGAAATTTGGGAAGCAATTAAGAAGCTAAGAGTCAGAGGGGCTCCCGCCATTGGTATTGCTGCTGCCTTTGGCCTTTACGTCTCTACTTTAAAGTCCAAAGCTGCAAATGTAGCTCAATTTAAAAAAGAATTTGAAGAAGTCAGGGATTATTTTGCGACCTCAAGACCTACCGCTGTGAACTTGTTTTGGGCCTTAAAAAGAATGACCCGAAGGTTTGAACAAGAAGAAGATAAGACTGTTGATAAAATTAAACAAGCATTGCTTGATGAAAGTGAAAAAATATTTGCAGAAGATCAGGAAATGAGCAAAGCCATTGGTAAACACGGCTTGTCGTTATTGAAACCAGGTATGGGGCTTTTAACGCACTGTAATGCTGGGGGTTTGGCTTCATCAGGTTATGGAACTGCTTTAGCTCCAATATATTTAGGCCATGAAAAGGGTTATAATTTTAAAGTATATGCTGATGAAACAAGACCCTTATTACAAGGGGCCAGACTTACTACATATGAATTATACAAAGCTGGAATAGATGTAACTTTAATCTGTGATGATATGGCTTCTTTGGTTATGAAAGAAGGTAAGATTGACGCAGTACTTGTTGGTTGTGATCGAGTAGCAGCTAATGGAGACACAGCCAATAAAATAGGAACTTCTGGACTAGCCGTATTGGCTAAAGAATATGGTATACCAATGTACATTCTTGGACCTACTTCTACGATTGACTTAGATGCTTCTACAGGTGAGGATATTAAAATTGAACTCCGTGATGAAGAAGAAGTTGTTAACGGATTTGGTAGACGAACTGCCCTTAAAGGGGTAAAAGCTTACAATCCTGCTTTTGATGTTACTGATGCTAAATATATTACAGCAATCATTACTGAAAAGGGTATTGTTATGCAACCATATAAAGAAAGTTTGAAAAAGTTATTTGAATAATACAATAAAAAAGAGAAACAACGGGGAGTGTAAGAAAATTAATGGAGAAACAACTAAAAGTATTAGCTGTTGGTGATCCGGCTGTCTATGTCTATGTGGATGATAAATACAACTTTCTAAAGGAGTTTACTAAAGAGACGGGTGTTAAGATTTATTTTGATATAGTAAAATGGGTAGATTACTATCCTACCTTAATTAATTCTTTTCGTGAGTATAAGTATGACATAGTTATGGTTGCTGGACATTTATGGGTTAGTGAACTTGTAGAGAAAGGTAATCTACTAGAGTTAAGTAGGAATTTTGGATTAGATTATGATTATGAGGATATCATACCTTCTATTCGCGAGGAAATAGAGTACAATAAAAAAAAGTATTTGCTTCCATCTTTTTGTGATGGCCATCTCTTATTTTACAGAAAATCAGAGATTAAGGAAAACCTGGCTGAGAGAATAACAATTGATGAGTTAATCAAGATTGTTGAGAACAATACTGATAATCAGAAAAACACTTTTGTTTTAAAAGCTCATCCCTCAGAAATATTTTTAGATTTGTTACCATACTTACGTAATGAAGGAATAGATGCCTTTGATAATGATGGTAACCCCCTTTTTGATAATCAAAAAGGGTATTCTGCTCTCCAAAAGTATATTTATATGAAACAATATTCTCCGAAGAATGTAGATGAATTTGGTAATGAAGAAGTATTAAACGCAATTCAAAAAGATAAATGCAAATTGGGTGTTTCCTGGAGTGGTCAGCTTGGACAAATTATGAATGACCAGTGTATTAATCCAGAGGATATAGGTTTTATTTCATTAGAAACTTCCTGGAATACAACTTGGTCTTTTGGAATAAACCATTTATGTCAAGATCAGTTTTTAGCTGAAAGATTTTTGCAGTTTATAACATCTAAAGAGGTAGACAAAGCAGTAGGTGCTTATTGTGGTAATCCTACGCGCAATTCAAGTTTTGAAGAGGAGAAAGAAAAATACAGATGGTATCCAGTACTACAAAATATGCTTGAAAGGTCAAAACCTCTACCTCATTTGACAGTTACAGGACAATTAATAAGTATTACCACTAAAGAAATTGTTAAGGCTTTTAGACATATAATTAGTCCTCAGGAAGCTTTGAGAAATGCTGCCAATATAATCAGGGAGGTTGTTTAAATGGGGAACTATAAACCATTAACAAAACGGGAAGCTATCGAATACGTTAAACAGGTGCAAGGAATATTTTCTGATAATGCTGATTTAGAATGTGAAGAAATTGGAGATGGTAATCTTAATTTGGTTTTTCATATTTGTGACAAGAACTCAGATCAGAGTATAATTATAAAACAAGCACTGGATCATGTTAGAATTGTTGAAAGTTGGCCATTAACAAAAGAACGGGTCAGGTTCGAATATAAAGCCATGGATATTCAGGATAAGCTTACTAATGGAATGGTTCCAAAGGTATATAAATTTGATGAAGAACTGGCTTTAATTGTAATGGAAGATTTAAGTGATATGACTGTAATGCGCAAGGGGTTAATAGCAGGGGAAAAGTACCCACATTTTGCTGATCAAATATCCACCTTTTTAAGTAAAACTATCTTTTACACCTCCGATTTATATCTGGATCCTAAGGAGAAAAAGGAAAAAGTAAAAGAATTTATTAACCCAGAGTTATGTAAAATAACTGAGGATTTGGTTTTTACTGATCCTTATTATGATGCAGAGACTAATAATATTAATCCAGAATTACGCCCATATCTGGAAAATGAATTTTGGAAAAAGGCTGAGTTACATAAGGAAGTTACAATCTTAAAAGAGAAATTCATGACCAAAGCTCAATCTTTAATTCATGGGGACCTACATACTGGTTCTATTTTTATTAACCAGGAAGCTATTAAGGTTTTTGATGCTGAATTTGCGTTCTATGGTCCAAGTGGGTTTGACATTGGCGCAGTGATTGGTAATTTAATTTTAAACTATGCCTCCTGGACAGGCAAAAAGGTATCAAGAGAATTTAAAAATGATTATAGGAATTATTTACTGGAAACAATTAAAAATATCTGGAATGAATTCGAAATGAAATTTAGAAGTTTTTGGGATAAACATGCTCATGAAGTTATTAAGGCAGTGGATGGTTACCAGGATGCTTATTTAACACAATTATTACAGGACAGTATTGGAATGGGCGGTTGTAAAACAATGAGAAGATGCATTGGATTAGCTCACGTTGAAGATCTTGATGGTATTGAAGATTTAAAGAAAAGGGCTGAAGCCCAAATCTTTGCTCTTAAGATAGGCGAAGCAATGGTAATTCGAAGGAAAAAACTTAATAGCATTGAAGATTTTATTAAAATAGTCCAAAAAATAACAAATCAGGAAGATGCTTAATGTAGGAGGAGACAAAAATGTTACTAGCTGAAGAAAGGAAAATGATAGCAGAATATGGTAAGAAACTTATTGATTCAGGCTTGACTACTGGAACTGGTGGCAATATAAGTATTTTTAATCGTGATCAACAATTAATGGCTATAACTCCTTCAGGTGTTCCCTATCATAATATTTCACCAGAAGATGTGGCAGTTCTGGATTTAAATAATAACATTCTAGATAGCAACAAAAAACCTTCTAGTGAATACGAAATGCACAAAATATTTTATGAAAAGAGGAAAAATGTTACTGCAGTTGTACATACTCATTCGGTTTATGCAACTACTATTGCTTGCTTGAATTGGGAATTACCAGCTGTTCATTATCTCATTGGTTATGCTGGGAGTAAGGTTCCGTTAGCAAAATATGCCACCTTTGGAACAAAAGAGTTAGCAAAAAACGCTTATCAAGCTATGGGAAATTATAATGCCGTTTTATTAGCAAATCATGGGCTTTTAGCAGTAGGAAAGGATATAGATTGGGCTTTTAATACTGCAGAGGAAATAGAATTTACTTGTCAGATTTATTATCAGACTAAAACTATTGGTGAACCCGTTATTTTATCTTCTGAAGAAATGAAAAAAATCATGGAAAAATTTGATAGCTACGGTCAGATACAAAAATAGCTAAAGATTTTAAAACCCTAAATAACCTGTCAACATTTTATATTTTAATGTTTACTTTGTTTCGTTTAGTAAGCCTAAACGCTATCTAAAAAATAGATAGCGTTTTATTCATGCCTTAGATAAATCTTCTTACAAACCTTACAAAACATATACATTACCAAAATTATTATATTGGCAAAAACAATTCCTTAAATGGGCGGGCAGCGTGGAGAAGGGGCGCCTTAAAGCTTATTAAACAGGAGTTGGATAATAAAATAACACACCTTTAAAAACATATGGTATAATTATGTCGTACAAAACAAAGATAAAAGGACAAGATGGCTACATATACATTCTGATGGAACACAAAAGCTACATTGAAGGGAAAGTAATCTTTCAACTGTTGAGATATATTACGAGCATCTGGGAAGAAAAATACGATCCCAAAACAAAAAAGGTACCAATAATAATACAG
>NZ_JALY01000047.1:0-5048 GCF_002924615.1 Petrotoga halophila DSM 16923
TCTTAAGAAAGAATTATGGTTTAAAAAGAATTTTTCTTCATGCTAGTAAGATTTCTTTTGATTATAATAATCAGCATTATGATTTTTCCGCACCGCTGAGCGAAGATCTTCAAATTGTATTGGACAAATTGGAGAAGAGCACAAAGAGGAATTGAGGGGATCGAAAATGAACAAAATAAGAAAGCCGATAATTTTTATTACCTTATTCAGCTCTTTGATTTTCTTCTTTTACGCATTTTATATTGATTATCAAAATTCTAAAAACTATTCTATATTTCCTACAGAAGATCAACTGAATTCTGTACAGAAAAGTGGCTATAATTTCATGGTTTATAACCAATATGCCATATTAAAAGATTTTGAATCTCAGGGCTTCAAAGAAGATCAATCTTTTTTAAGAGAATTATCAAACCAATACGATTACGTACTAGTTGTCGAATTTTCTGATTTTGATAAGTATTTTACGGAAATAAAAGATAAGTTAGATAAAGATGTTCTAAATAATATGAGATATGTACATTAC
This sequence comes from Petrotoga halophila DSM 16923, assembly GCF_002924615.1. Taxonomy (NCBI): domain Bacteria; kingdom Thermotogati; phylum Thermotogota; class Thermotogae; order Petrotogales; family Petrotogaceae; genus Petrotoga; species Petrotoga halophila. Next base: position 524 of record NZ_JALY01000047.1, read on the forward strand.
ATCAAACCTGGAGAGATAGATAAATTTGACGATCAAATGATAGTTCAAAGATTTCATAGGGCCTTGAAAGAAAGAAAAATAAGATACTTTTTGTTTCCTGATCATCCAAGGACCCCAGAGCTAATGAGATTAGTTCAAAAAGATTTAGGAACCCCCGTTACAATCGATTCAATTAAGTACTATTCCCCTACAGTTATCTTTCCATGGGTAGGTTTTGGGCTCATCACAATGAATTTATTTGTATATATACCCCTTTTTTCTATCTTATATATTTTAGCTTTTTTCTTTTTATACAATTGGTCTTTCACTTTGGCGGCAACTTTGTTTTCAATCATCATCTTTTTTAGAATTTCTAAAAATAACCTTCTAAAAATAATTGGCTTCGCTTTATTGTTTGGAGTTTTAGTGTATATGAGCGCTTACAACTCTTTATTTATCTTCAAGCTTAATAACGTTAGAGGGGTCAAAATCCTACTTTTAGTTTTGCCTTTGTTAGTACTGTTAAAAGCGTTTATGGATTTTACCGGTTTTAGATTTAGCAAATTTAATATCGCAGAATCTTTTAGGAAGGTTAAAGAGTTTAAATTTAACAAGTCAGATGTTTTACTACTAATTTTTGTTACATTTGCTGGGGTTATATACGTAGTAAGAAGCTCAAACTGGGCTTTCGTTACAAATTTTGAAAGAAGAGCCAGGGATGCATTAGAGAGGGCCCTTATAGCAAGGCCACGAACAAAAGAACTTATTTCATATTTGTTTTATTACACGACTCCTCTTTCGGGAAGGAGATTTATATGGGACTTTTTTAAGGCTCTACTACCGGTATCGATACTTGACACTTTTTTACATATACACACACCGTTGAATTTAAGTGTTCTACGAACGATTAACGGTTTTTTAGTTTCTCTTTTGCTTTTGTTAGTTATAATATTGATAGAAAACATGTATAGAAAGTTTATACATTCAGGCCAAGAACCATATAAACAAGAAGAAAATATTAGAGAAGAAAATTCAACCGCCGAGGAGGGGATAGAATGAATAACTTGAAAGTTTTTTTAAGAAGCGCAGCAATTATTGGAAGTATCGTGGTAGCAGGACTTTCTGTCTATTTGTTTTACCTTGAAAGTGTCAATCAAAGACTTTTCGAGTATTTTAATTTTTCGGATTTTTTAAACTTTCTCTTTATAGGCCTATTTATCGGACTGATAGGAGGCTTAATATTTTTTTATTTTCTGTTTCTATTTAACAAAAAGTACGGTATGACATTTTCGATCATATTACTTAGTGTGCTTTCTGCTTTGTCTATTGTTGTATACTCTTCGATGATTTTAAGCGTTATTTTTATTGCCAACCTAATTGGATTATCTTTGGTAATATATTTCACAAGGCAAAAGCCAGAAAACAAAAAATACGTTAAACCTTCATCACCCAAAACTGACAAAGAACGAACTGACAAAAATTCAGAAAATTAATTCGAAGGCGCCGTGAATTGACACGGCGCCTATTGATATCATTTAACTTTTATTTTTCTCTCATTGTAAACGTTCTCAGCTTCTTTTAGGATATTACAAGCCTTTCTTAACTCTTCACTGTTTAATACATAAGCGATTCTTATTTCTTGCTTGCCAGCACCTGGTGTAGCATAAAAACCTGACAACGGTGAAACCATAACAGTTTCTCCATTCACATCGAAGTCGGTAAGCATCCACTTGATGAACTCCTCAGAATCATCGATCGGTAGTTTAACGGAGAGATAAAATGAACCATGGGGTTTCTTACAAACGGCTCCTTCGATCTTTTTTATCTCTTCGTATGCAGCATCCCTTCTTTTTTGGTACTCTAAAGCAACACCTTGATAATAATCTTTCCCCAAATCCTTGAGTAACCCTAAAACACCAAATTGAGCCAACAAAGGTGGAGATAATCGAGATTGAGCAAATTTCATAACTTGCTCTAAAAGTTTCTTGTTTTTAGTAGCAAAAACTCCAATTCTTGCTCCACAAGCGCTGTACCTTTTCGATACGCTGTCGATTAAAATGAATCTGTCTCTGTCTTCAAAATTCATGACGGATACATGCTTAGTCCCGTCAAAAGTGAATTCTTTATATACCTCATCTGATATTACAAATATGTCTTTTTCTTTTGCAAAGTCAACGATTCTTTTTACTTCATCATAACTGTACACAGCCCCTGTGGGATTTGAAGGATTTGAAAAGATTATTGCTCTTACCTTTTCGTTGTAAGCTTTTTCGAATTCTTGTTTACTTGGAACGGCATAACCGGTTTCGGGATCCGATTTTACTGGGCAAAGTTTTATATTTAACATCTCTGCAAAACCTTTATAATTAGCATAAAAAGGCTCTATAACCATTACTTCATCCCCTGGATCAGCAACAGATGCCAAGGCGAAAATTGCTGCCTCACTTCCACCTGTAGTAACGATCAACTCTTGGGGATCAAAGTCTATATCCCACAACTTATAATAATCGGAAAAAGCCTCACGTAACTCTAATAGGCCAGCAGAATGACTGTAATAAATTACTTTGGATGAATATTTTTTTATTCCTTCGAAGAATGCCTTAGGTGTTTCAATATCAGGCTGTCCTATGTTTAAAAGGTAAACTTTTTTACCTTGTTCCTTTGCCCTTTCTGCGTAAGGAACTAACTTTCTAATAGGAGAAAATTGTGTATTTAAAACTCTTTGAGATATTTTCATATTTTTCCCTCCTCATTCTCATTTTTACTGACTCAAGAAGTTCTAAAGCCTGTTTTAGCGCCCCTTCGCCCCGCAGCCCACCCACAAGGATAAGGAATCTTTGCCCATTCGCTTCGTTCCCCATTCTTAAGGATAAAGTATCAATTTACTTTCTGACAGTACCTATTATAATTTAATTAAACTAAAAAGTCAAAGGTCACCAGAGCTGATTATAAGTGATTACAGCTTTTTGCAGGCAATTATTCAAGAAATGAAAAAAATTTCATAGAAAATATTTTCTAATTAACGAAAGATATATTTGAACTGTTGTATTCAAAGAGTAGATGTTGTATAATTAAGTGAAAAATACAGCCTTTAGTTTATTATTGGATCTCTACTTAGAGCTAATCGGTGATATGTCAAGAGGTAAAAATCAAAAAAATTGTTAAAAATTAGCGTAACTGACAATACCCATACTTTCAGAAAAACACAAAATAGGCTTGAAAACACAAAAAGATTCACTTGTATCTATTCACCTTAGTAATTCGAATAGATTCGATTTTTGCTCAGCAATGCAAAAATCATGCGAACCAACTTACGAGCCGTGAGCGCGAGGGCTCTTTTGTGTTGATGAGTGGTAACCTCGTAGTATTTTTTCCGATAATACTTTTCGAACTCAGGGATATAATTTTTAACGGAGCTAGCTGCTTCGATAAAATAGTATCGAAGATACGGGTTACCTGTTTTAGTCATTTCTGTCTCATCAGAGGAATAATTCCCTGATTGCCGTTTTCTCCATGTCAGTCCTGCAAATTTAGCTAAACTATCGTGAGATTGAAAGGAAGCTATCGTACCTATCTCACTGATAATACCAGAGGATATAACAGGACCGATACCCTTGACAGAGATGAGTGATTGATATTCTATGGGATTAAGCCCTTTTACCGTTTTTTCAATAGCCTTATCAACGGTTTTTATTTCATTTTCCAAGGCTTTTATTACGTTGAAGGAAGAAGAGATAGCGATATTCAAAGGTTCATAAGCCATTTTGTCTAATCTGTACGAATTCTTGGCTGCTTGTTTAAGAAGTGTTGCAACCTTCACGGGATCTTTGAATCTGTTTTTACTTTTTTTCATAACGAACTGAGTTAAATCATCGATGGGTTTGTAAACTATCTCATCCAAAGAGTAGAACTCAGTCAAAGCAGCACAAGACGTAGCACCATATATATCGGAAAAGGGCTTATCCCTATTATTCACAGCCAATTCACTGAATTTCAGATAAATGTTGGAAAGCATCCAATTCTTTTCAGAAACGAGTGTTTGAACCAAATGGAACCTATGGCGTGTGAGCCTTTGTAAAGCCAAAAACTGAGAACCACGCCAAGGGGAAGAAGAAATCTTGCCACATCTAGCGAAATCGGCTATGACGTAAGCGTCCAAATGATCTGTTTTATCGATATCGACAAAAGTCTTTTTGTAATTGGCGGTAGTTTTTGGATTAAGCTGATACACAAGAGGCTTAAAAGGCAAAAGTTTCTTATTGGTTGACAGAAAATTGGCTATGTGAGTGCTGTAAAAAGAAGTAGCTTCCAAAGCGATAACGACATAATCAAGGTTGTTAGAAACAAGGCAATTGGCGATAGCCTCAGCGATGTATTCAGCACCTATTCTGTTATTTTTAGTATCAAAATCAAGGAGTTTGTTGTTTTGAAAATCAATTGCACAAACTGTATTAGTTAGAGAACTCACATCGATACCGACGAATAAAGTAGATAAAACGTCGTAATTCATAGTTATTTCACCACCTTTCGAATAAAGATAAAGGAT
>NZ_JALY01000186.1:0-10314 GCF_002924615.1 Petrotoga halophila DSM 16923
TATCTTGTTGCACATAAAAACGAATATCTCTAACGGTAAAATAGAAGGTATGAACTCTAAACTTAGAGGATTTACTAAAAGGGCTTTTGGTTTTAAAACATTAAAGAATTTAAAAATCACTATCTTTATTGCCCTTGGTAAACTTAATTTAACTCCAGCTTAATTACCCACTATTTTCGTGATAGAACCAAACCTGATAACCTTCAGGGTGGATTGCGAGTCAAAAAAATCAGGGGTTTTCTTTATGGGCGGGCAGCGGGGCGAAGGGGCGCTATATACAATGTTTTAGAGTTCCTAAGGCCAAAAAATAAAAAAGATTGAGGAGGAAATATTTTGACTAATTTCAAAGAACAAGCTCATAAAATCTTAGAAGAAAGTCTTGTAATCGATGCACACTTCGATTTACTTATGGATGTAGCAAATCAAAGGAAATTTGGAATTCATAAAGTGATAGAAACCGATCATCTCGACAATTTTCGCAAAGGAGGATTAAATGTCGTAGTTTCCTCTTTGTTTATCGAAAGCTTTTTAACCCCTGAAATCTCGTTAAGAGAGGCTTTAGACCAAATCAGCTCATTTTACCAGGAATTAGAAGAATCAAGCGATTATTTAATGTTATGTAAATCATACGAAGATATAATTAAAGCAAAAGAAAATAATAAAATCGGAATATTTTTATCTTTTGAAGGTGTTGAACCCTTATACAACGATTTAGATTTACTCGATATCTTTTACCGTTTAGGTGTAAGATTTGTTGGACTGACTTGGAGTAGAAGGAACTACGCGGGGGATGGAAGTAAGTTTTTACCGCCAGACCCAACGAAAAATTCGAACGGTTTGTCTGATTTTGGAATAGATTTAGTAAAAAAGGCTCAAAGTTTAGGTATGATAATAGATGTCAGTCATTTGAACGACAAAGGATTTTGGCAAGTTATTGAGCTTACAAAAGGACCTATAATAGCTTCCCATTCTGATTGTAGAAAGATAGTAAACTTAGAAAGAAACCTCTCTGATTCACAGATAAAAGCGATAGCAGATACCGACGGTGTAATAGGAATAAACGCCTTTAACAAAATTGTCGCGAAAGATCCAGAAAAAGCTAATGTTGATGATTTGGTTAAACATATAGATCACATTGTAAATTTAGTAGGTATTGAGTATGTAGGTTTAGGATTTGATTTCTGTGAGCATTTAAAAAAGTTTAACCCCCAGTTTGTTAACAAACTTAATCCATCTCCATCTTTTCAAGTTTTAGATAACCATTCAAATATTGTATTACTCGTTGAGAGATTACTGCAAAGGGGATATGGTGAAGAAGACATAAAAAAGATCTTGGGAGAAAATTTTTCAAGGGTGTATAAAAAGGTACTAATTGATTAGAAATTTTATATTAGTAATTTATAAAAATATGATAAAATAAAAAAGAAAAAGCATATGAAGGAGTTAAGGGATGCCAGGATATTTAACACACATTATCTTCGGTCATAAGATTTTTCCAAACAGTTTGAAAAATGTGAAAATGTTTAATCTTGGACTGATGGGTCCAGATATTTTTTATTACGATATTTCTGATCCTAAATATCACATTATTGGTGAAACGTTGCATAATGTTGATTTAACAAGGTTTATAAAAGAGATTCAAAAGGAAAGCCCAGAGTATGCCTTAGGTTTATACTTACATTCTTATCTTGATATGAAAATACATCCACGAATACATATTATAGAAAGAAACACTGGCAAATCACATACTAAAATAGAAACTTTGATCGATGCAGCTTTATTGAAAAAAGAGTGGAACACCACTGTTTTCAGGTTAGACAAGCATTTTTTCCCTAATAAATTACCAGCAAGGTTTATGAGGATCTTTGATGAAGTTCTTTACGACTATTACGAGGTAGCAGATGTAAATATTAAAAGTTTGTATGATGTTTTTTTGAAAAACTTTTTCTTCTTATACAAATGGTATCCCATCAAGGCGATTGCTTCGTATGTGCTCTACGTTGTTTCCATAGGAAGATTCAATTACAAGGACTATTTTATATTTAGAACCCCTTCCTTAGAAATTCTGAATGATTTTGGAATAGAAACATTGTGGAAAGAGTCTTTAGATGAAATTGATCAACTATTATCAGAAAAATTTGATTAAAACTAATGAAAAAAGGGATGTGAAACTTTAATATGGCAACAGGTAATTTAGTAGTAATTGTTGGACCTATGTATTCTGGCAAAACTTCCGAATTAATTTCTTTCATTGAAATCTACACCCTCGGGAAAAAGAAGATAAAAGTCTTTAAACCTTTGTTAGATAACAGATACAACGAAACTTTTATTGTATCCCACTCTAATACATCCGTTAAAGCCATCCCCATTAATAATTCCGCTGAAATTTTGCCCCAACTTGATGGAGACGAAAAGGCGGTTTTTATTGATGAAATCCAGTTTTTAGACGAGCCTCTTAGAGAAGTTGTTGTGGAGATGATCAATTCTGGTAAGGATGTTTATTGTGCAGGCCTGGATTTGAGTTATAAAAATAATCCATTCAAAGTTACCTCCCTTTTAATGGCTCATGCAGACACTGTGATTAAAAAGAAAGCTGTTTGCCATGAATGTGGAGAGTACAAGGCAACAATATCTTACAAAATTGTGGAAAATGGTGGAGAAATAGATGTTGGTGGATTTGAAAAATATATCGCTGTATGTAGAGATTGTTATTTGAAGTTGAATGAAAAAAAACAAAATCAAGATAAATCATAAAAACAAGGGGGTTGATCTATGCGAATTACAAGCATCTATGATAAAGCGGAATTAGCCAACAAAGTGAAAATCCCTTGGTTGGGCTATGGGACATACAAAGCTCATGGAGATGAATTGATAGAGGGTGTAAAGTACGCTTTAAGTATAGGATACAGGTTGATAGATACCGCAGAAATGTACGAAAACGAAGAAGAGATAGGTAAAGCAATCAGACAGAGTAAAATACCGAGAGATGAAATTTTTATAACCTCCAAAGTATGGAATACGAATCAAGGTTTCGAAAGCACTTTAAACTCTTTTGAGAATTCATTAAAAAGATTGGGAACAGATTATTTAGATTTATATTTAATTCACTGGCCTGTAAGTGGAAAATATATAGAAACCTGGAAAGCCCTTGAAAAGTTATATAAGGAAGGTAGAGTAAGGGCTATTGGTGTGAGTAATTTTTTAATTCATCATCTCCAAGATATAATAAACAACTGTGAAATTACCCCTATGGTGAATCAAGTAGAATTTCATCCATACTTATTGCAAAGAGATCTTTTAGATTATTGTCAAAGAAACAAAATACAGCTTGAAGCTTGGAGTCCTTTAATGAGAGGAAGAGTTCTAAATATACCCCAGTTAGTTGATATAGCAAATAAGTATAAAAAAACTCCCGCACAAATAGTATTAAGATGGGACCTGCAACATGGCGTGGTAACTATTCCCAAATCTGTACACAAGGAAAGAATAAAAGAAAATGCCGATATTTTCGACTTCGAACTAACAGAAGAAGAAATGAGGATAATAGACAATTTAGATCAGAGTAAAAGATTTGGGGCAAATCCCGATGATTTTTAAGATTAACATAGCTTTTAACAAGATTAATTGATTTTTCAACAATGAAATGATATAATATGAAAGCACCATTACAGGAGGCTGGGTCCTGCGCAATAGGAACCCGTGAAACTGGTCAGGCCCGGAAGGGAGCAGCCATAAGCGGAGATTTCTATGTGCAGCAGGGAAACCCAGCCATCTTTAATAATTTTGGAGGTACGAATAAATTGACTCAAAAAAAGAAAAATAATAACGAATATGAAGATGTTCAAATATACGGTCCTGAAGATATCGCTTTCATGAAAGTTGATGAAGTAATCAGAAAAGTTAATAATGATCTGAACCCTGCTAAAGAAAAAAAAATTAAAAAAACACCTTCTTTTGAGCATTACTACAGTGAAAACCCAACGTCAGAACTAACGGTAAAAGAGTTGGTTTTAAAATTAAGAAATGGGCATAAGTATCTATTTAAAGCCCCATCCGGAGTATATGGAAAGAAAAGGATAGACAGGGCAAGTATTTTATTGATTGAAAAAGTAGAACTAACAAATGAAAAAGTTTTAGACATGGGATGCGGATACGGGGCAATAGGTATAGCCTTAAAAAAAGAATTTCCTGACATTGATCTGTATATGAGTGACATAAATAACAGAGCAGTTGATTTTTCTAAAATAAACGCCAAAAACAATAACGTGAACGCTGTGATCAAACAAGGAAATCTATTCAAACCATGGGAAGGTAACTACTTCGATGTTATTGTCACCAACCCTCCAATAGTTGCAGGTAAGGATGTATTACATGAACTAATCGAAGAATCCTATTACCATTTGAATGAGAATGGCAAGATATATTTAGTTGCTTACCACAATAAAGGTGGAAAAGGCTTAGAAAACTACATGAAACAAATTTTTGGCAACGTAAAAGAGTTAGAAAAATCTGGAGGTTTTAGAGTTTATCTTTCGATAAAGAGGGGCTAAGATGTTTTTTGGATGCAAAAATCTTTCTTTCAGTTATTATGAAAAAAAAGTACTAACAAATATCAATTTAGACGTCAAAAAAGGTGAGTTTATCGGTTTAGTTGGGAGTAATGGAAGTGGAAAATCTACGCTTCTAAAGCTTCTATGTGGTATTTTATCCCCTCAAGAGGGAGAAGTAATTATCAAAGATCAAAAATTAGATGAACATAATAGAATAAAGGTAGGTTATATTTTTCAAAACCCTGAAAATCAAATTATAGGGGTCACCGTCGAAGAGGACGTGGCTTTTGGGTTAGAAAACATAGGGGTCCCAAGAGAAAAAATGCTAGAAAGAATCGAGTGGGCCCTTTCAACGGTAGGGTTAGAAGGGTTGAACCACGCAGACCCCAATGCATTATCTGGAGGGCAGAAACAAAGACTTGCAACAGCATCCATACTTGCTATGGATCCTGAAATTATACTCATGGATGAACCTACTTCAATGCTAGATCCAAAAGGTCGAAATGAAATTTACAAAGTTATACGCAATCTCAGAGAAATAGGAGAAACGATTATAATTGCCTCTCATCATTCTTCTGACCTTGAACATGTAGACAAAATCATCGCCCTTAACGATGGAGAGATTGTTTATGAAGGAGACAAGGATCAATTTTACAAGAATAACGTTATCCAATCTGAGCTACCTTTCAATGAAAAAATAAATAGACAATTCCACACCGATTTAAAAAAGTTGGTTGATGAAATATGTCGATAATACTTGAAAATGTAAGTTTTACTTACGCATTGAATACACCTTTTCAAAAGACAGCCCTAGCAAATATAAATGTGGAAATTAAGAAAGGTGATTTGTGGTTATTCGTTGGACATACAGGATCCGGGAAAACTACGTTGATGAGTTTAATGAACGGCTTACTCATACCTCAACAAGGAAGAGTGTTAGTTGAGGGATTATCCACAAAAGACAAAAAGGTCAACATCAAAGATATAAGAAAGAAAATTGGCATAGTTTTTCAATACCCAGAATCCCAATTTTTTCTTCCTACCGTAAAAGAAGAAATAATGTTTGCACCAAAAAATTTTGGGGTTCAACTAAGTGATGATTTACTAAAGTACTATTTAGAGCTAGTTAAATTACCGGAATCGTACCTTGAAAAAAATCCATTCGAACTCTCAGGAGGAGAAATGAGAAAGGTAGCGATTATCTCTGTTCTCTCCTACAACCCTGATTATATAATCTTTGACGAACCCACTGTTGGATTGGATTACCTGACAAAAACTTCTATATTCAACCTTATAAAAGAACTTCGCAACTTAGGAAAGACCATAATAATATCAACTCACTGGATAGATGAATTCGCCAGTTTGAAACCTAACGTACTGTTGTTAAAAAATGGTGAAGAAGCTTTTAAAGGCAATTTTGATGATTTTGTTTTGCTGGATGAAAAAACTCTTTGGGAAGCTGGTATAATATTTAATGAAAAGATGCAATTGTATAAATGTGCTATAAAAACAGGGAAAAAGGAATTAGCTGAAAAAATTTCATCTATTTAAAATTGAGAGGATGATTAAAATTGAAAAAGATTTTCATCTTAACTATTTTTGTTTCTATCTTTTTATTGCAACTTTTTTCTCAATCGAGCGAAGTTATCGATCTAAGAAGAAGTTTTTTGATTTACACGGAAGGTGATTCCAGTATCGGTTCCTTGTTGGAACAATATTTAAAAAACGATCTTGAAAAACAAGGAAAATATAAGGTATTAACAAAAGATGATCTGTTATTAGAAAATCTTAGAGAAATGATTGAAAACGAAGATTACCTGAAGAAAAAACTAGATGCTGATTTTTTAGTCCATATTCAAATACTTGAAAGCTTCCCTGACTTAGAAAAAACCGAAGAATTAATATGGTGGGAGTATCGCATACTAGCGAAGGTCAGCGTCGTCAAAATTTCAACAGGAGAAAATATCTATTCCAAACTTCTTACTTCAAGTGGCACCTCATATATAAATGCTAGTACAAGCGATTTTGAAGCGTTATACTATTCAAGAAAATATGCTGCCAATAATCTTGCATCTTCTGTCGCTACAGAGTTGAACAAACTTTTTAAAATAAAAGCCAATATTATCACTTTAGAAAATAAATATGTTCATATAGATGCTGGCAGAAATGTTGGAATAAGAGAAGGTATGATGTTTGAATTTGTAATCACTAAAGAATTAAATGGGGAGTTCTATGACCTTCACGATGGGAAATTAATAGCCGAAGAAGTCTGGGATAACAACAGTTTGTTGAAGATACTTGAAGTCCCAAAAAATTTCAACTACCAAGATGAAAATGTTTACGTATTAGAAAATCCAACTCTTTCTCCAATAAGAACCATCACAAGAATATATTACGTGAACGAAGGATTTAAAAAGAACGGTGTAGGGTTCGAAGCAGGATTCGATAATTATGAACATTTATATACTGGATTTTCTTTTGTGTTCTTGTTCGATGAAAACACATTTGATGGAGATTTTGATTTCAAAGTTGGCTATCTTAACTATATATCAGAAACAGATGTAACTCTTTTGTTGGGAATCTTAGCAGGGGTGAAAAGTGTTACAGCTTCGGATGATTCGTCGGCTGTTTACTTTAAACTCACACCAGTTATCGATTATAGTTATTATATGAACGAAACCTTTGGATTATACATGGAGGCAGGATACAATTTCTTATTCCCCATAGAAGAAGTAGGAAATATAGAAACGACAAATAATTTTAAAATAAGCGCAGGATTTACCTTTAGATTCTAAATCTATTAGAATCTAAAGCAGAGGTTGAATGGAGGTGTGTTTATTGTGTTTAAGCTTCGTTCAGAATACGAACCTCAAGGAGATCAACCAAAAGCAATAGAAGAGCTCTCTTCTGGGATCAATGAAAATTATAGATTTCAAACTTTACTGGGCGTTACTGGATCTGGCAAAACCTATACAATGGCTAATATTATTGCAAACGTGAATCGACCAACTTTAGTTCTCTCTCCGAATAAAATCTTAGCCGTTCAGCTGTACAACGAATTCAAAGAGTTTTTTCCTGAAAATAAAGTAGAATTTTTTATAAGTTACTACGATTACTATCAACCAGAAGCCTATATCCCTTCTCGAGACATATACATAGAAAAAAATGCTGACATAAACGATATTTTAGTCAAAATGAGGCTTTCGACGTTAAAATCAGTTTTAACAAGGAGAGACGTAATTGTAGTTTCAAGTGTTTCAGCTATCTATGCGTCGGGAAACCCTGATGACTTTTCCAACATAAATCTTTATCTGCGAGTGAACGAAGAGTATTCTAGAAGAGAGATACTTATTAAACTAGGTAAAATGCAATACACAAGGCAAGAAAAAGATTATCTCGGTGGAACGTTCAGATGGAAAGGTGATGTTTTAGAAATATTCCCTCCCTACGAAGATTTTGGAATAAGGGTAACTTTTTTTGATAACGAAGTCGAAAAGATCGAAGCACTGGACGTATTCAACAGAACCATAATAGAAGAATTTGATAAAATTACTATTTATCCAGCGAAAGAATTCGTAACTAGTGATGAAAAAATCTTTTCAGCTATTGAAAGAATAAATGCCGATCTGCAAACCCAAATAGAATATTTTAAAAGGGAAGGCAAACTTTTGGAGGCTCAACGAATAGAGCAAAGGGTAAGACAAGATATGGAATTTCTTCAAACACTAGGATACTGCAAAGGTATAGAAAATTATTCAAGGTATTTCGATGGAAGAAATCCTGGAGACCCTCCGTGGACTCTTTTAAATTACTTCGACGAGGATTTTATTACCTTTATCGACGAATCCCATATAGCCGTACCACAGTTAAGGGCAATGTTCAGAGGAGATTACGCAAGGAAGAAAAACCTGGTTGAATACGGGTTTAGGCTACCATCTGCCTTAGATAACAGACCTTTGAGATTCGAAGAATTTTTAGAAAGAACCAATCAAATTATCTTTGTATCAGCTACTCCAGGTCCCTTCGAAATGGAAGTATCAGACCAAATTGTTGAACAAATCATCAGACCTACAGGACTTGTGGATCCAAAGGTTGAAGTAAAGTCAACAGAAGGGCAAGTGGACGACTTCATTTCCGAAGTAAAACATGTTGTAGAAAGAGGAGAAAGGGCTCTAGCGGTGGTTTTAACAAAGAAAGATGCAGAAATTCTCTCAGATCATTTAAACCTAATGGGAATTAAATCACTGTATCTACACTCTGAACTCGACACAATTGAGAGATCAGAGGTAGTAAAAAAGTTAAGAAACGGCGAAATTGAAGTGGTTGTTGGTGTAAACTTACTAAGAGAAGGATTAGATTTACCTGAAGTTTCTCTGGTTGCCATAATGGATGCAGATAGAGAAGGATTTTTAAGATCTGAAACAACATTGATTCAAACGATTGGTAGGGCCGCAAGAAACGTCGAAGGGAAGGTATTACTATATGCCGACAGAATAACGGAGGCTATGAAAACCGCTATCGACGAAACAAATAGAAGAAGAGAAATACAGATTCATTTCAATAGGGAAAACAACATCACTCCAAGAAGTATCATTAAAAAATTACCAGAAGATATGTTTGCCCCATTCAAAGATAACGAGGTAAAAGAAGAAGATTATATATTCGCCGTAGAGGAAAACCTCTCTCCAGATGATTACTTAGCTATGCTTGAAGAAAAAATGTACGAAGCAGCATCCGAATTAAAATACGAAGAAGCAGCAAGGTACCGAGACGAGATCAAAAGGATAAAAAGAAAATACAACATCAAACAAAGTTGACTATAAAAAACAACTTAAAAAGGTGTAGAAACTCTACACCTTTTCTTTTTCCTGATTCGTGTGTAAACTTCTTACCTTTTTTCTCAAAAATCTATCAGTATCAAAGAAGAATCTGAAAAGACCCCAAATGAATATAAAAAATATACATAATGTAATCCACAACATTTCAACCTCTCCCATGACTCCAAAAATACCTGTTCCTCTTATTCCAGTAATTATAAACGCCAACAGCCACTCTTTACTCAAAAGAGCTACAATGGTTATAACGAAAAGAAGCCATGGTTGGTTAATAACCAAGGAAAACACAAATAAAGAAGCCAATCCGCCAATCCATAAGATTATTCTGTAGATATTTCTACCCTTACTTTTACTCTCTTTTAAATTTCCTGCCAACTTTGACACCTCCAAATTTATTCTTCATCTTCATTGACCTTCAACAAAGCCAAGAATGCCTCTTGAGGAATATTAACCTTACCAATCTCTCTCATTCTTTTTTTACCCTCTTTTTGCTTTTCTAGCAATTTCATCTTTCTCGTCACATCTCCACCATAACACTTTTGAAGGACATCTTTTCTTAAGGCTTTAATAGTGGATCTCGCTATTATCTTACCCTTACAATATGCTTGGATAGGTATCTCGAACTGATGTCTGGGGATTAAATCTTTTAATTTATCCACTAATTTCCTTGCAAGTGTATAACTCTGGCTCTCATGAACTACGTAAGATAAGGCATCAACCTTCTCTCTATTTATTAAAATTTCTAATTTCACTAAATTAGACTCTTTGTATCCAGTTATTTCGTAATCCATAGAGGCGTAACCTTTACTAATAGCCTTCATCTTATCGAAAAAATCGAAGATCAAATCAGCCAAAGGAATTTCAAAATGTAAAACCACCCTATTTTTACCCGCATTTGATACATAAGAAAATTTACCTCTTTTTTCGAC
>NZ_JALY01000131.1:0-65856 GCF_002924615.1 Petrotoga halophila DSM 16923
AGCGGGGCGAAGGGGCGCTGAAACAGGTTTTAGAGTCTCTAAAAACAATAATTTTAAATAGACACTTTAGAAATAAAGTAATTTTTAAAAATTAGATTTAGATTTTCAAAGGGTTACAGGGCGCTGACACAATTTCCTTAGGAGGCTTAAAATTGAGAGCATATGATATAATTAAAAACAAAAGAGATGCTAAAGAAAATACAAGAGAAGAAATAGAATTTATGATCAAAGGTTATTTAGAAAACCTTATTCCAGATTATCAAGTTTCTTCCTGGTTAATGGCGATATTCTTCCATCATTTATCAGAGGAAGAAAGTTATAATCTTACGGATGTAATGCTTAAAAGCGGAGATATTATAGACTTATCAAAGATTACAGGTAAAAAAATTGACAAGCACTCTACGGGAGGCGTTGGAGACAAAACAACAATAGCAATAGCGCCTATGGTTGCCTCGCTAGGTGTTAAAATAGCCAAATTATCAGGCAGATCCTTAGGGCACACCGGAGGGACCATAGACAAACTTGAATCTATTCCTGGTTTTAAAACCTCTCTAACTACTCAAGAATTCTTTGAAATAGCGAACAATGTAGGGATTGTTGTCTCCGGACAGACTGGAAATATAGCCCCTGCAGATAAAAAGTTGTATTCTTTAAGAGATTCTACCGCAACTGTTGAAGAACTATCCTTAATAGCTTCCAGTATAATGAGTAAAAAGCTCGCCATAACTAGTGACGGAATTCTATTGGATATCAAAGTGGGTTCAGGGGCGTTCATGAAAAATATAGAAGATGCCAAAGAGTTGGGTAGAATCATGCTAAAGATTGCAGAAAGATACAATAAAAATACTATAGCCTTAATTACCAATATGGATCAACCTTTAGGAGAAAACGTTGGTAATGCATTGGAAGTAATGGAGGCAATAGATACGATAAAAGGAAAAGGGCCTAAAGATTTTTCTGAGTTATGTTTAGAGATCTCTTCTCATATGGCTTCTTTATCTGGTATAATAACCTATGAAGAAGCGAAGAAAAAATTAATAGAAAACATAGAAAATGGCATAGTAAAAGAAAAAATGAAAGAATGGATAAAAGCGCAGGGCGGAAAAGAAGAAGTAGTTGATGATCCTAGTAAATATCTTAATATAGCACCAAAAACTTTAGAGTTCAAGGCAAAGGAGCAAGGTTACATAACCGTTATTGACACTGAAAAAATAGGTTTAGCTTCTATGGTATTAGGTGCGGGTAGGCAAAAAAAAGAAGATACTATCGATAAAAGTGTTGGATTAACAATTAATAAAAAGCTTGGAGATAAAGTTGAAGTAGGAGAGACAATAGCCAAGTTGTTTATCAGCGAAAAGAGTGACGTTGATGCCTCTCTAAAACTTTTAAATGAGGCTTACAACATTAGCAAAGAAAGACCTAAAAATATAAATAAAAATGTAATTTTTGATGTTTTGTTTTCTGATGAAAAAAGTTAATATGGATGCGGATCCGAGTAAATGGACAAACCCCTCTTCCTTATGGGTGGGCAGTGTTTGATGCAGTATGCAAACTATGTTTTTTTGCAGCATTGTGCAAAAAACTTTTTTATAATAAACTTTGATTTTGATTGTGGGGTTTTTAAGGGGCTTGCCCCTTAACGCTCGGGTGAAGGGGCGCTAAATAAAGTCAAACAACCGGAGGATCATTGATGAAAAAGCTTATCTTTCTCTTCTTTCTAATAATTATAGCAATAAATTTATTTTCTGAAGAAGCTATTTTTATATCTCAAAAAAACTCTCCTCTCAGTATGGAAGCTATCAAAAATCAAGATTATTTTTATATTAATGTTGAGCATCTTTCCAAATATGATAATATGGTAATGAATCGCACTTCCAGAATAATGTATATAATATACAATAAAAATGTTTTAGAAATTAGTTTGAACGATTATTACTCCAAAATAAATTTTATAGACAAATACAATAATTCCGTACTTATTATTGATGAAAATGTATACATAAGGGAAGATGTCTTATCTATATTCTTACAGTTGAACAGTTTTAAAGATATTGACACTATTTTCTTCTATTCAGAAATTCCTAAAATAACCACCTGTAATGCGAGTACAAGTGAAATCGAAATTGGATTTAATTCATATCTTTCAGACAATTCGATCACTTTAACGAAAATAACAAAAGATGGAGATTACCTATTAAGCATAAAGCCTGTTGCCCCGATGGAAAGTATTCCAAATAACCTCGACTATTCATACTCAAACAATACTGCTTATTTAAAGTTCAAGAGTGATTTCAACTATGAAGTTAATTTAAATGGAAAAAATTTATCTATTATTATCGATGAAAAAGCTATTTCGACGAACCATGATACGGATATGGATAAAACCATATCTGAAAATACAGGCCTTCAGTACATTGAAAGAACCGAGGAATTAAACGGACAAAGGTTAAAAATTTACCAATTAATCGTTGATCCAAAAAGATATCAAATAAAAGTTGATCTGAATAATTTAGGAACACGCTCCGATGTGTATTCATTTTTAAAAGATAAAAATCCTATCTTTTCCGTTAACGCTTCTTTTTTTGACCCTCAAACCTTAGAACCAGTGGGGAATATAATATCCGATAGCACCCTATTACATTTGAGCTCTTATTCACGGCCTGCATTAATTATAGGAACAAATTTTCTAGACATCGACTATATTAAACTAGAATACCAAATAAATATTGATAACCTACTTTTTTGGATAAAATCCATTAATTCTACGTGGAAAGGAGACGTTAAATTATATACTCATCATTATAAAGGAACCATAACTGAAACAGAAGAGGATTATGTTTTTTTCTTAATCGATGAAAATAATCGAATTATATCAAAAAGCAAAACAGCTCCTTCTGAAGGGGAAAAATTAATACTTGTAGATAAAAAATACGAAAAATACCTGGAAGATATATCTTTGGGAACAAAAGTTGATTTTACGCTTAATAAAAGCGAAAATTTATCAATCGATCCTGTTTTACTTTTAGAGGGAGGGCCCATATTAATACATTCCAAATATACTCAAGAACAATTAGATGCCGAGAAAAAAAGTTACTCCAATGGAATAATTTATGGTAAAGCTCCCAGAACCGTGGTAGCGATAGATAAAGATCAGAATATCAATTTAATGGTCATTGAAGGCCTCAATAATTCAGAAACCGGTCTTACATACGATGAAACAAGAAACCTGCTCTTTAAAATTGGTGAGTTTGAAGTCACAATGATGCTAGATGGTGGTAGTTCTTCGATAGTTTATTACGAGGGAAAGATACAAAATTTCAAAAACGAAAAAACACGTAATTATATTCCGGTACTTTTAAGTGTTTATGAAAAAATCCCGTAGTTAAGAAATAGATTAAGAATGGAGGGGTAACATTGAGTGAATACAACGCTGAAAAAAAGAGGATCGTAGGATTCTTTGGACATCATGGATGCGGTAAAACTACCCTTATGGACGATGTCCTCGTAAATCTTGGTTTAACTGATAGAATAGGTCAAAGACATTTAGACAAGGATCCAGTTGAAAAAGAAAAGGGAGCAACCTTTTCCAACCACATTTTCTCGTTCGATTTAGATGATTCAAGGATCTACTTTTTTGATACACCGGGATCTTTAGACTTTATAGGAGATATACAAATAGCTTTAAACGCTGTGGACAACGTAGTTATTGTAATAAACGCTTCTGCTGGTGTGGAAGTCACAACAGAAAGAATTTGGAATATGGCAAGAGAATTAAATAAACCTATCGTATTTTATGTAAACCAAATGGATAAAGAAGGGGTTAACTTTGAAAACTTAATTCAAGAACTCAAAGAAAGTTTTGAAGACGAAATAAGAATCGTTCCTTTCCAGGTTCCCATAGGGGAAGGCCCAGATTTTAAAGGTGTTATAAATCTTTTATCAAATGACGTATTTACATATGAAGGAGGAACAGGCAAATCTTCTAAACAAAGCGAAATTCCAGATAACGCTAAAGATTATTTAGAAAGATTCCATTCTGAAATAATAGAAGATATTGTTGAAACTAACGAAGAACTAATGGAAAAATATTTTGAATCAGGCGAAGAAGGATTAAGCCAAGAGGAATTGATTTCCTCACTTCATAAAGCCTACGATGAAGATAAAATAATTCCTGTATTCATTGGATCAGCCTTAAAAAATATTGGTTTTGATCAATTGATAAAAGCTTTAATAAGTTTCGGAATGACACCGCTTGAAAGAAAATTTTACAATGAAGAAGGGAATGAGATTTCTTCTCAAGAAAACGATCAATTTGTAGGTATCATCGTTAAAAATGAAGTAGATCCATTCGTTGGAAAACTCACCTATCTGAGAGTCATTAGCGGTTCTTTAAAACCAGGTTCCAGTATCTATATTGTTGAAGAATCCACAAGAGAAAAAATCTCCCATATAAATATACCTAGATTTGATAAGAATGAAGAAGTAGAAAGGGCTGGCGTTGGGGATATCTTGGTTATACCTAAACTGAAATCAAGCAAGATAAACCAAACCGCATCCAGTGAAGAAACTTCAAATAGGTTAAAATTACCAGAATTTCCGGAACCAATGATATCTAAGTCCATCGCCCCTAATTCTAAAAATGAAATAGACAAAATTACTGAATCGTTAGCAAAAATTGCAGAATCAGACCCAACATTTAAATGGGAATTCGATTCTGAAACCGCAGAAACGGTCATAAGTGGAATGGGAACCATTCACTTAGAAATCATGATAGAAAAATTGAAAAAGAATTTCGGTATTGATTTTGAGGTAGGAAAACCAAAAATTGCCTACAAGGAAACCATAAGAAGTAAAACACAGGCCGAATACAAACACAAAAAACAAACCGGAGGGCATGGCCAATACGGTCACGTTAAAATAGAAATTGAACCGCTAGAAAGAGGAAAAGGTTATGAATTTGTTGATAAAATCGTTGGAGGTGTTATCCCAAAAAATTTCATACCATCTGTAGACAAAGGTATTAGAGAAGCCATCAAAAAAGGTGTTTTAGCTGGTTTTCCAGTTGTTGATATTAGAGTTACACTTTTTGATGGTTCTTACCATGAAGTTGACTCTTCAGACATTTCATTTCAAATAGCTGCAAGGCACGCATTTAAAATAGCCATGGAAAGTGACAACCCAGTTATTTTAGAACCAATTATGCATGTTGAAATATTCTTACCCAGTGAAAACACTGGAGACGTTATCGGTGAAGTTACAGCAAAAAGGGGAAGACCCCTAGGAATGGAATCAGCTGGAAAAGGATACGATAAGATAGTGGCTGAAATCCCATTGGCTGAAATGTTGGATTTTTCACCTCGTCTCAGTTCTATATCCTCAGGAAAGGGTTATTTTACTATGAAATTTTCCCATTATGCCGAAGTAAGCCCTGATATACAAAACAAAATAATAGAAGAAAGAAAAAGGGAAGAAGAATTACAGAAATAAAATGGGGCTATGCCCCATTTTTAAATAGCTTTTGCTGATTTGTGCAAAATGGTTTTTTAAGTTTGCCGCATTGTGTAAACGATGTTTTTTTGCAGCTTTGTGCAAAATGATTCTTTATAATGCCTTAGAAACAATTTCCATATTCTCATTTGTGAAACAAATGATGTGTTGCTTTAGAAATGTTTTCCAAAATCTCGTTTGCTACGCAAACGATGTTATGCGAACTTGGGGTTCTTAAAGGGCGAAGCCCCGTTTGCCGCAGTGTGCAAACAATGTTTTTAAATGATTTTGACCTTGAACTTGGGGTTCTTAAGGGGCGAAGCCCCTTAATGTTAGACAATATATTAACTAATAAAAAGGAGAGATATATCGTGTCCATTTCAACAAAAACAGGTGATAAGGGCGAAACTTCTCTTTGGAGTGGAGAAAGAGTATCAAAAGATGACATAAGGGTTGAAGCTTACGGTACCATAGATGAATTAAACTCATTCCTTTCAGAAGCAAATTATTATTTAAAATCTCATGAGGTGAAAAAAATAATAAACGAAGTACAAAATAATTTATTCAAAGTAGCCGGAGAGTTAGCTTCCAAAAGCAAAACATATAAATATCCTATTCAAGAAGAAGATGTCCTTAAAATTACCAACTATGTTCATGTATTTGAAAACAGGTTGAATTTAAATAGTTTCGTTATACCTGGAAGAACAGTGCAATCTGCTAAATTAGACATTTGTAGAACTATAGCTCGAAGAGCAGAAAGACGAATAATCTCTTTAGATAAAAAAGAACAGTTATCGGAACCCTTAAAAAAATATGTAAATCGATTATCTGATTTGTTATTCGTATTAGCTCGTTTTGAAGAGTACATAGAAGATAAAATTGAATTCAAAAAATGGTGAGGGAATTAAAATGTTCTGCATCAAATTAGAATTGAAAATTAGGTTGTTTGGGATCAGTTCTTTGAAAGACAAAAGATCGGTAGTGAAAACACTGATAAACTCATTAAGAAAAAAGTACAATGTATCTGCTCTAGAAGGAAATTATAACGACTCGAAAAATTACATGGGAATATTCGTATCGTCGTTAAGTCAAAGTAGAGATTACTTATTAAATCTTATTGAACAAATTGAGGATGACATCGAACTTAATAATGGTTTAGAGATTGAAAAGGAAGACTACTCAATTTTTTAATGGTTAAATTACCGCAATATATACTTTTAAAATATTTTTTTAAAATCAGATTTTTAAAGGGTTACAGGGCGAAGCCTCCCCTAGTGTGGACCCCTGCGGGGCAAAGGAGGAGAAACCGCTTTATTCTTATGGGGGGGAGCGAGGCCAAGGGCCGCCAACACAAAGTTTTAGAGTTCTAAAGAATGTATTACCTCAAAGTTAGGAGGACATAATTTGGATTTAACCAGCATTATAGAAGAATTAAAGATGTATTTAAAAATAACTATAAAGTCTAAAAAAAGATTAGAACATATCTACAACGTTGTTAATTTCTCAAAAAAATTAGCTCAACTCCACAAACTTCCAGAAGAAAAAGTTGAAGTCGCCGCGTTAGGACACGATTTATTTCGAGATGTAGATCCAACCAGGTTAATCAAATTGGCCCAGTTTTATAAAATTCAACTCGATAAATTCGATAAAAATCGCCCGATTCTCCTGCACGGAAAGGTAAGCGCAGAATTTTTGGCAAATAAATTCCATATTGACGAAGATATATACCAAGCGATATATTATCACACGAGCGGTTATGAAAAAATGAGAGATATAGGAAAAGCGCTTGTTATTTCCGATTCAGCCGGAGATGACAGGGATTTTGAAGGCATTGAAGAACTAAGAAAGGTATCGTTCATATCTTTGAATGAAGGTTACAAATTGGTGATAAAAAACAAAATAAGCTATGCATTAGCTAAAGAGAGATACATATTAGAAGATACATATAAAACATGGAACACCCTGTGTCAAATTTGATGAATTAGAATTAATTTCCACCTAAGCCATATTCGTTTTCTATGTTATCCAATACATAAATTCTATTGCTAGAAGGTAGAAATACCAAGGGGTCGTAACTTGTATCGGCTTTTTTAACTTCGAAATGAAGATGAGGTCCGGTACTTAGACCCGTATTCCCCACTCTTGCGATCATTTCGCCTTTTTCGACATATTGGTTTTCATACACATTTATTTGAGAGAGATGACCGTAAACATAAGAATCCTTGGAAGATTCTATTTCAACCATCAAACCATATCCGCCGTTTACACCAACGAATTTTACTTTCCCCGCTTCAACGCAAAAAACGGGTGTGCCAGTAGGTGCTGCAAGATCGATCCCTTTATGAAAAGAATACTCTTTAGTTATAGGATGAACCCTCCATCCATAAAGGGAAGAAATAGTACCATAAACCGGCCAGATTATGTTCCTTTCATTATTAAAACCTTTTCCTACAACACTTTTAGGAATAAAAAGCTTTTGATTAACAAAAATAGTTGTTGAATCGAGGTTGTTCGCTTCAACTATATCAGAAACGCTTGTGAAAAACAATTTAGCAATATAAGTTAGATTATCTCCCTTTTTAACTTCATAGAGATACCCTTCTGGTTGAGGGATTAATATTACTTGTCCAATTTTTAAATTGTTGGGAGATAAATTAGGATTCCAATCCAAAATAGTTGAAATTGATACGTTGTATTTAACTGAAATACTATACAATGTTTCATTGCTTTGAACTTGATGTTCAACGATAGAATAAGACGAAAAGGCTACTACAGCCAAAATTGAGATAATAAAAAATACAGCTGTTCTTTTAAGACTGTCCAAAAGTTGTCCTCCCCCTTAATGATTCAACGATTGAATATCCAATACAATGTTATTATATCATACGATAATCTTTCCCCTGTAAAATATAAATTAATAATTTTTAAATTAACTTCCTCGTGTTTTTTGATTTTCTAATAATTGACATTCGTTAAAATAGGTGCTAAAATAGAAAAATCTCTTCTGAGAAAAGCCTATGATTGCCAATATGGTGAAAATGGGCTTTAATTTTTTAAAATCTTCCTAAAATGGGGGAATATTTTTAATATGATTTTATTTTACTTGATCCCGGCTATTTTGTTAGGATGGTCCTTAGGCTCCAACAATTCTTCCAATGTATTTGGACCAGCTGTGGCTTCTGGATTGGTTCCATACAAAAAAGCTATTACAATATCTGCAATTCTTGTTTTTGTTGGTTCTGTTGTTGGAGGTAGAAATGGATTAAATACCTTGGGGACTTTGACAAATTTAAATATTGAACTACTGTCATTAGCTTTATTTTGTGCTTTTTTAACCATGATGTTCATGAGTTTGATTGGGCTTCCCGCATCTGCTACTCAAGCTGTTGTAGGAGCTCTGATTGGTGTAAGTATTCTAAAAGGAGATTTCAACTCATCCATTTTAACAAGAATTTTCGTTTCGTGGATATTTACTCCTATTGGTGCCTTGCTCTTTGCTTTTATATTATATAGACTTTTGGCCCTAATATTTAGAAAATTTTTAGGGGTTACAGCCCAAGATAGGTTTTTAAAAATACTAACATGGATCGCCATTTGTTATAGTGCCTATTCATTAGGAGCTAACAACGTTGCAAACGTTACTGGAGTATTTGCAAACGTTTTATTTACTCCTAGCCTTTTACTCATTATAGGTGGTTCATCAATAGCCGTTGGAATTTTATCTACCAACAAGAAGGTTTTGTATACAGTAGGAAAAGGGATTGTCGAATTGGATCATTTTTCTTCATCCGTATCGATTTTAGGGGCAGGGGTTACCCTGTGGATCTACTCTTTAATTGGTGTCCCCGTCAGTGCGGCACAGGCTACAATAGGAGCTATTGTAGGCGTTGGAATAGCAACAGGTACTAGAACTTTTGATACGAGCACAATAATGAAAGTAATTTTTGGTTGGATAGGAACCCCTATGATTTCTGGGCTTATTTCACTTGCAGTATTATTTCTAATTCAATTATTATCTTAAAAAGAGGGGAGGTACCAAACTCCCCTCTATTTTTTTATTTTGAAAGCTGTTTGTCCATTATATATTGGTCTATTCCTTGAGCCGCTTTGTGCCCATCTGCAACTCCATGAATTATATCTGGACCATGCACTATATCCCCACCTGCAAATAACCACGGTACTCCTTCCACTTGACCGTACTCGTTTGTTTTTATCCTTCCTCTTTCTATCTTCATGTTTTTTTGGATTTCTTCCGGCAGATAGCTGTAATCTGGAGCCTGCCCAACAGTCATTACAACCATATCCGCATTCACCGTAATAGTGTTACTTTCATCGTATTTTGGATTGAATCTTCCATTTTCGTCGAATACTTCTAAACATTTCCTAAACAACACACCTTTCAATTCTCCATTTTCAACTATTACCTTCACAGGACCCCATCCTGGATGGAAAATTACCCCCTCTTCTTTACCTTCAACAATTTCATCTTCATCAGCAGGCATCTCATCAAAGTTTCTCTCCAAACTAAGGACATGTACTTCGGATTTTTTATATTCTAGGTTTTGGAGTCTGAGCATGGACCTTGCAACGTCCATGGCAACATTTCCTCCTCCTATTACCACAAGGGATTTAGGTATATATGGCTTGGGGCCTTCTCCTCTGACATAATTTTTCATTTCTTCTAAAATTGTTAAAGAGTCAAAGACTTTTTCATGGTCAGATCCTTCTATGGGAAGCTTTCTACCCTTGTTGAATCCAGTTGAAACAAATATTACATCGTTTTTTGCTTTTAATTCTTCTAAAGTGATATCCTTTCCAACTTTTGTATTCGTTATTATCTTCACTCCCAGTGACTTTATATAATTTACATCCTGCTCAAAAGCGGTGTCTGGAAGCCTATAGGAAGGTCCTCCGTAATTAAGAACACCTCCTGGCCTGTTCTTTTCCTCATAAACAGTGATTTCATATCCCATTAAAGATAAGAAATAAGCTGCAGAAAGTCCGGCAGGTCCGGCTCCAACGATGGCAACCTTAGCGTTAGCCTTTTTTATAACTTCCTGATCTAAAATTTCTGGATATTTATCCTGTGGAACGTTATCCACTATATATCTTTTCAACCATCTGATGGCTATTGGTTCTCCCCTGTGACCTATGGTACAAACTGTCTCACATTTGTGAGTACACATTCTTCCACATACAGCAGGCAAAGGATTCGTTTTATAAAGATCTTTCAACCCGGTTTGAAGATCGTCATCATATATATCTTTTATATAATCTGCTATGTTCATATGGGCTGGACATGTCTTTTCACAAATACTACATCCCACACATCTTGAAGCTTCTCTAACAGCTTGTTCTTTTGAAAATCCTTTAACCATCTCTATGAATGAGGTTTTTCTGATTTCTGGTGGATCAATTTCCATTTCTTCTCTTTCTAAGTCAAGTAAGTCTGAATCTTCATCTCTAACATAACCTAAAGGTTTTTTAATTCCATGGATTCCTTCCTCTGTGGGGATAAAAAAGAAGGTGTTTGGATCTTTAGATATATGTAAATATTCTTTGGTCATCTGTAATGAACCAGTGGTACATATATCCACACACAAACCACAAAAGCTGCATCTTCCATAATCTATCGAGGGTCTTTCTGGTTTAGAACCTTCTACATCTGGGAGTTCTTCGAACTCTATCATAGTTATAGCATCCGTTGGACATATTTTTGAACAAGTACCGCAACCGATACATTTTTCCCAATCGTTTATATGAAAACCTCTATATCTATCCGAAGCCTCTCGAGGTGTTATTAAAATATCCTCCATAGGAACGGTAACAGGCTTTTTAGTAAGGTATTTCCAGGCCCTTGCTGGAGCAAAAAAACTTTTTTCAGGTGTATTCATCATATTCACCTCTTCCTTTATTTTTTATCTATCTATTTCTGGGGGACATACCCCCATTGTTTCCATCCAAAGCGCTGCATCCTCTATTCTCGTACCGGGCAAATATTTTTCTACCCCCAATAAACCTTGTGGATAGGATGCTCCTCTAACAGCAACTCTATAAGGCTTATCTTCTCCTTCTGAAACCATATAATACCCATACTCTCCTCTTGTACATTCGATATGAGTGTAAACTTGACCTTTTGGAACACGCCATCTTAAGGCACTTCCACTAGATATTTTGTTCCATACTTTACCTTTTTTGGGCATTTTTTCAAGTACCTGTCTTATTATTTTTATGCTCTGAAAGGTTTCGAGGTATTTGAAATAGACCCTTGTATATCCATCTGAGTAGTTTGCGGTTGGGACATAAAATTCTACTTGGTCATACCTTGCATACGGGTCTACTTTTCTAATATCGTATGCTTCTCCCACAGCCGATCTCATACCGATTCCCGTAACACCCAACTCCCAAACAACCTCGGCAGGTAACAACAACTTATCTTTGGTTCTTCTTTGAAAGAGGGAGTTCTTGAGAATCAAATCTTCGTATTCTGGAAGTCGATTTTCTAAATAATCGAGAAAACTCTTTATTTTCTCAATAGTTTCTTCACTCAAATCCTTTCTTACACCACCTGGCACTATATACATATGATAGATTCTTGCCCCAGTTATCTCTTGAAAGATATCCAATATAAGATCTCTATCTGCGAGTCCCCAATTGGGCCCAGTGTAAAGTCCAACAGGTCCTCCTATTCCTCCTAGGGACATTAGATGGTTTGCAATTCTTGCTAGCTCTAAGATTATCATCCTTATCCAATGGGCTTTTTCAGGGACTTCAATTCCTGTTAACTCCTCTATCGCCATGGCGTAAACCATCTCATTAATGTCAGGTTCTGGTACGCAAATCCTTGGTATGAGAGCCAGGTTATTCATCCAAAGTCTTCTTTCCATAAGTTTTTCAAATCCTCTATGCAACATACCAGGCATAGGCCTCGCCCTGACGATAGTATCTCCATCAACATACATATGTACGCTGAAATTCCCATGCATTCCCGGATGATTTGGCCCCAAGTATAATTTAAGTTCTTTCATTTATTTCACCTTCTTTTATAACTTCTTTCACAGCATTTTTAGAAAGTTCCACATCATACTTCCTATCAGGAAATTTACGCTTAGAGTACTCTAAAGGATCAAAATCTTTTCTCATAGGTGGTTTATCATCCCATAATTCTAAGAACAACGGTTTTTCAAAATCTGAATTACCTTCAAACTTCACACCAAAAAATTCGTGGATATCCCTTTCATAGTATCTGGCTCCAGGAAAAATATCAATGATGCTTATATACTCTGGATTTTTTCTATCTATCTTCGTTTTTACTAAAAAAGTAATTCCATTTGTCCAATTGAACAAAACATAAGCTAATTCAAATTTGTTTTCTTCAATCCAATCAATGCAGGTTACCAAGCTTAACTGTTTCCAACCTTTGTCCTTTAAATAAGTTAATATTGTCGGTACATTATTTTGATCAACAACTATACTTATTTCATTTTTCTTTGGTGTAGTGAAATCTTTTATATCGAAACTTTGTTCAAGAATGCTTATCATCTCTTTGGCATCATTCGTGGAATTCATCCTTTACATACACCTCCCCTAAGGAACGGATTTGGTTATTTCGATACCAATCGTAATTCTCAACATATTTTTTCCATCCATTGGCTTCTCCTTTTGTTATCATGTTTTCAAGTGTTTTAAAAGTATTCATTATAGCCTCAGGTCTTGGCATACATCCGGCAAGGTACAGATCAACTGGAATATAATAATCCAACCTGTTGATCACCGCATAGGAATCATAGTATATTCCTCCGTTTAAAGTACAAGACCCAAATCCTACTACATATTTTGGAGTCATCATTTGTTCATAAGTGTATATAACTCTTCTTAAAGTTTTAACGCTTAGATAACCTGTTATCAGCAAAACATCTGCTTGCCGTGGTGTCGCCATTGGTCCCATACCCAACCTTTCCATGTCGTATCTGGCCGTCATGGTTGGAGGAAGTTCTACAGCACCACAACCTGTGCAATAATGAAGCATCCATAAAGATTTACCTCTGAAGATATTCTTTATCTTTTCCCAAAAAGTTATAGTATCGTTTAGATCCTCTTCAAAGATGTTCATCTGTTCTATTTTCTCTTCATTTGTCATACGTTCACCCCCAGTCCTGTAAAAATTACTATCGCAGCTTGAACAAGTGACAGTACTATCGGAACTCCATAGAAGAATGTTACAACATTCTCTATTCTAAAACGAGCCGAAACAGCATATATCAGTGTAACTAAGGTATAAACAAAAAAGTATTTTATTAAGTATTCAATTAAATTTCCTCCTCCTAAAAATAGGTTCACGAACAATCCAACTTCAACTAACGTTGCGAACTCGTGTTGTAACATCAACATCCCAAAATGTTTTCCTCCATATTCAACCATAGGCCCAGAGGCTATTTCTGTCGGCGCTATGGGGGTATCAAATGGAACTTTGTTAAGCATACCAAGTAAGGATATGAAAGCTACTATAGCTCCTAGGGGCATGGTAAAAATATGCCATCCAAGAATCCCATTCATTTGTTGTACATGTGCCAATTCACTGAGTGAAGAAGTACCATAAACGTGTATCATTCCGAATACAACTATCATAAATGGGACTTCATAAGCAACCATCTGAGTCAACGCCCTCATAATACCTATTCCTGCCCAGGCGTTTCCAGAACCAGACGCACTCATGGCCATCCCAAGAGAACCTATTGCTAATAAATAGACAACTACAAAGAAATTATCAAGACCATTAAAAGCCACGATATTGCCAAAAGGTAAAAACATAAAAGTGGCTATCGTTCCTCCCAAAGCCATCATCACACCAAAATCATAAATAAAACCATGTGTTATAGATGATTTTGATAGAGCTTTGAAAATATCCATAAAAGTTTGATACCATGGTGGCCCCACTCTTCTATGAACTTTAGCCGTAACTTTTCTTTGAATACCATCAATAGATACTTGCCATAAAAATCCGATGAAAACTATCATCAAGGCTATCAAATAACTCATATTTTATCACCCCAGAAAAAGGCTATTGTTATTATCACAGAGATCCAAAATACACCTACAGAAGCGTTTGAAGAAAAGAACCAACTTCTGACAAGACGGCCAAACTCGTTTACTCTTAAAGCTATGGCATCATAAAATTTTTCCACTGATGGATGATTTTTATACAATCTTTCAAAAGGGGCGTAATAGTTTTTGGCGTAATGATAAGATTCAGGATCGTATATAAATTCGCCAGCAGTGTAAGTGTTCATCTGATCAACGGGCTGAGCCTTTTTATGTGTGTAAAAAATTAATGCGGCTATAATGAAACCTATTACGAAGACGGCTGTAATCACTAAAGAATCCCACATGCCACTGAAGGAATATATCTTTGAGCCTTCTACACTTATTGGAACAATATTCAAAGAAGCCTGGATTTTCGAAATAAATCCTAACATTTGAGAAGGAAACACACCAAAATATATTGTCAGTAAAGACATCACAAGCATCGGAATCTGCATCATAAAGGGGACTTCTTTCACATCGTTGTGCTTAGGTGACAATTGACCTAAAAATACAGTAGCAAGAGGTCTAAAAACGTACATGAAAGACCCTATACTTCCAAAAAAGGTGGCAAAAGCTATAAACATAAGCCCTTCGCTCGCTAAACCTTGGAAGATCAACCACTTTGATGCGAATCCACTGGTGGGTGGTATCCCGGCAATGGAAATTATGGCAATTAAGTAAGCGGCAAAGGTTACAGGCATCTTTTTAATCATCCCACCCAGTTCACTCATATTTGTGGTACCAGTTCTATAAGCTACCGCTCCAATAGTTAAAAACATAGCAGCTGATGCCATTGCATGATTGAAAATATGCATCATTCCACCCGCGAATCCTACTTGATCTAAAAGCGAGATACCGATCAATATGTATCCTCCATTTGCAACGGTGGAATAAGCTATCAGTCTTTTAGCATCTTCTTGTTTTATTGCCATAAGGGTTCCAACTATAATGCTTATTGCACCTAAAACCATAATTATATAATTTTCATAAGGGACCCCGATTATATGAATATGGTTAGAAAAGATCTGTGAAGTAGGAATAATTGCGCTAACCAACAACGCTATAAATGCTCCCATTTTAACTAATCCTCCCGAAAGAACCGGGGAAAAGGTATGAGGAGCGTTCCCATGAGCAATGGGGAGCCACGTGTGAAATGGGAAAATTCCTAGTTTTGCAAGTCCCGCGATAATAATTACAAAATAAGCCATTACAGCCGTATTGGGACTGCTAATTAAATTCTGTGAAATACTTTTTATATCAAAGGTTTGAAACAGTGAATATAAATACATTATTGCAAAAAACATTGAGAAAGAACCAATCGTACTGATTGCATAATAAACTACAGAGGCCTTCCTTGATTTACCAAGGGGGATTATAAACAAAGAAGACCAAACTACCATCTCCCAAAATATGAATAACGTAAGGAAATCCTTGGCAAAGAACACCCCCAACGTAGAAACTACAGAAAACACGTAGAGCATATTGTATGAAGCGGGATTAACCATTTTTTCTACCCAATAGGGATTAAAAAAAGACACAAGAAAATAAGTTAAGACCATTATTATGGAAAAGAACCAACCATAATTAGAACTCACCAATTGCAATGAAAATCCTCCAAAAGACCAAAGGTTAAATACTGTTCCAACATCGTTCATATATCCAAACAAAAAAACTAAAACAAACAATGTTGAAAAAATGGTAAAGTAACTACCCAACTTTTTGTTTATCTTTGTCAAGAAAAAAGTCAAAACCGACAACAACAAACCTGTAATTAACAGAGAGTTTAACGCCATCTACATCACTCCCACTGACAAATAAGATAAGGATTCCTTCAAAGGTGCGGATACATTCTGTACAAAATCTCCGAATAGTTCTGGGTAAATTCCTCCCATGATGAATAAGAACCCAACAACTACCGATACTACACTTATAACAAATAGCTTGTTCATAGAAAATCTAGTTGTCAACTTTTCAGTTGCCTCCTCGTGTTCTTCACCTGGTACCCATAGTTTAACCAGCATCCTTATATAATAAACACCTTCCAACAAACTTCCCAACAATATTACTAATGGAATAATCCAGTTGATATTGAAAGCAGTGTTTATAATATTGAATTTTGCATAAAAACCGAAGAACAAAGGAAGACCAATCAAAGACAAAGCAGAAACAGTAAATCCAAAACCTACTAGAGGATACTTTCTAAATATCCCAGCGGCCTGATCGATAGAATCACTTGAATTATTCTCATAAACGTTCGCAGCGGTAGAAAACATAACTATCTTAGCAAAGGCATTGTTTATAATTTGTAAAATTGCTGCGTACCCCCCACCTATTAAAAATAGTCCAGTAATTAATCCTGCCTGTCCAATACTTGAGAAAGTAAGTATCTCTCTCATATTCTTTGTTGCTGTAGCAGAAGCTTCGGCAAATATAAAAGTGATGAAAGTAATTGCGATAAAAATATTAAACAAAGGTCCACTAACGGTAATTAAATTGGAAAAGAACCTTCCAAATACCAAAAAAACCGTTGACGCATAAACAGCAGAAAATAATGGGGCAGTCAAAGTGTTCACATTAGAATAAATACCTCTAACCCAACTATTAAAAGGTATAAGTTTTGCCTCAACCGCTAAACCTGAAAAAATCAAAATAGAAACTATCAGTTGAATATTTTGTGAAAGTTCTGAAAAGTGTATGGACAAATCAGACATGTTAAGACTTCCAACAACGGCGTATACTATAATTATTCCAAGTAAATACAAACTAGATCCCACAGAACCTAAAACCAAATAATTAAAAGTATGATGGTACTTTCCATGCAAAGTAGAGATTATATAAGCTGAAATAGTGGCTATTTCAAAGAACACGTAGAAGTTGAATAAATCGTTAGTTAAAACCATTCCATTGAGTCCAGCTAAAGCTATCAATAAAGGCAATGAATATTTTTCAATTTTCTTTATTCCAATCAGGAAGGAAACGAGAAACAAAACATTAATTAATACTATGCCGAATAAAGAATAATTATCTACCAACAAGTTGATACCAAATGGTGGCTGCCAACCTCCAAGCTCGTAGCTTCCTTTTTGTACAAAAAAAGCAAAGATGGTGTTTAAAACCAACCCAAAAAACAAAAGTGATTTTGAAAAGTTTTTAAACATTACCCCAACGAACGCCAGAAGTAGAGGGATAACTATTAAAAGTACAGGATTAATCATCTGAACCACCTCTAATTTCATCTATTTCGATAGACCCTTTTTCAAAGTATACTTTTCTAATAAAAGCCAAGCCTAAAGCGGTAGTTCCAAAACCGATAACGATAGCAGTTAGCACTAACGCTTGAGGGAGTGGATCAACATAATTTGAAACAGATTCAAGCGTTATAATTGGTGCGTTACCACCTTTAACGTATCCAATAGATATAATGAATAAATTCAAACCTAATTCTAAAAGGTTCAGTGAAATAAGCATCTTAATCAAATTCTTCGATGAGAGTAAGCCGTAGATTCCAACAAAAAACAGAGCTAAAAATAAATACTGAATCATTCTTCTCCCCCCTGTGTTAAAAAGTTGCCTATAATATTTGACAATTCAGAACCAACCTTTAAACCTATCAAAACGTAGAGTATAGGTGTCAATCCTGCGCTGAAAAGTTGACCAATCTCGCCCGAAGGCAAAAAGTTGTATAAAAATGAATTAAAAGCAAAAAGCCCAATTAACCCTAAGACTATAACCAAAACTCCCGAGGTACCTTCAAGTACATTGAAGGCGTTCATCTTCTCTTTGAATTTATCATCGCTAATGTACATCAATAAAACCGATGAGGCTATCATAGCACCACCAGGGAATCCTCCACCCGGAGTTAAATGACCATGAATGAATATATATATTCCAACGATCAATATAATGCCTGTTATAATTCGAACACCAGCTTTGAGAATGAAATTTGGTTTTACTCGAAAGATAATCCTTTCTTTCCCTACATTTAAAAGCAAGGCTACCCCCATTGCTGAAATAAAAAGGACTGTTAATTCTCCTAAGGTATCAAATCCTCTGTAATTAACAACTACAGAGGTAACAATATTAGCCGATCCTGTTTCCGGATAAGGTCTGGTTTCATCGACGTTTTTCTCTATGTATCCTTGTGAAACGGTGTTATTTAAATCTCTTTCACCGTACTTTGGAAAGAAACTTTCTGAATCGTACAATAATGAAAAAATAAAAAAAGCAAGGGCAAGCGTCATTAAAGCTGAGATAAACTTCTTCATTATTTTTCACCACTCTTTTTCATAGTCATCAGAGTAAATACGAAGAGCGAGGTCATCAAACCCGAACCTATAACAGCTTGAGTTATAGCAACATCTGGAGCTTTCATGATTATGAACTCCACTACTGAGAGCAAAGATGTTATAGATAAAAAAACGATGGAATTCAACAATTTTTTCGATTCAATTGCCATCAAAGCGAAGAGAATCATAGTAAAACCAATGATTACAGCAATTATTTCAATCATCTTGGCTCATCTCCTCTTTCTCATACAAACTTTTTAAATCATCTTTTTGTAATTTTGCTATTTTTGCACCATGTAAGTAGGAGGCGCGAGCTAAAACGGAACTTCCAACCGGATTGGTGATGGTCATAAAAACGACTAAGATTAGTGACTTCAAAAACCACGTAGGGTTTAAAAATCCAACTCCTAAAATTAAAGAAAACGCACCTAAAGTAGTGGCTTTCGTACCTGCCTGTATTCTATTGAAAACATCCGGCATTCTGAATATCCCTAAACCTCCCAACAGATAGAAAATTCCTCCAATTATTATTAAAACGTCTCCGATCACCTTCATTTTTTCGCCTCCAAATATCTGGAAAGAACAACCGTTTCCAAAAAGGACAGAACTCCGTAAACTATTGCAATATCCAAATAAATTTCATTTTTAAAAATATGCGACAGCAAAACAATAATTCCTGTGATCATGACGTTCATAGTGTCCAAAGAGACGATTCTATCTGTTACTTCAGGACCAATTATCATTCTCAAGATCGAAAAAAACACACCTATTCCAATGAGGCTAAATACGACAATCTCTATCATTTGTATATCCTCCCCAAAATTTTTTCGAAAGTCCCTGTAACATGCTTTTTGTAATCTTTTTCGTTTTTGCCTTTTATATCTATCCAATGGATGTATAGGTTTTCATCATCAGAATCAATCGCTAGTGTCCCAGGGGTTAAAGTAACGGAATTGGCTAAAGTTAACTTACCAACATCTCCCTTCAAATCAATAGGAATTTTCACAAAACCTGGGTTTAAAGGTATTTTTGGTGTTAAAACCCTCCTTGCAACGTCGATATTTGATAAAAACATTTTGTAGACGAAAACAGGTACGTAAACAACCACAAATAAAGGTAGTTTGTAAACAATGGAAAGATCAAACTCATAATCCACAAGACCTGCAATGACTCCTGCTAAAACAATTGAAACTAAGAACCCTACGATCAATTCAGAAAGGTTAAAAGAAGTCAAAAACAGCCAAATTACTAGAAGAACAACAAAAGTTGAAACAAACTTCTTCACAACAATCCCTCCACTTTATATAGTTTGTGAAAAAAAACTCATACTTGACACAATGTGAATAATATACCCATACATTATACCAGTAATTGGTATAATTTCAAAATCAAAAAACAACTTTCTAATCGCTTTTAATCGTCCTTAATTACCTCTAATTATTCCTAATCGCTAATTTTCTATAGTATTTATTTTTTATGGTATAATTGAATATGCAATTTTTCATAGCTTCTTTTAAGTATTGATCTCCTTCCAGGGGGTACCATTGAAAGGAGGAACAACATATGGAGAGAAGGATTTTGGGTAAGACACAAGAAGAACTCTCTATAATAGGTCTGGATTTGGAAAAACTTTTGGTAAGAGAAGATGCTTATGAAATCAAAAGGTTTTTAGAAAAGTTTATTCTAGGTGGTGTAAATTTTTTTGAAATTTCTCCTACCTTCGAACCTAAAACCGAAACTGCCATTTTTCCAATAAATCTGTACAGAGATAAACTTTTTATTGCAGGTAGATCTTACTCAAAAAGTAGTGATGAGATACAACAGGACATAAAAGAACTCTTAGCTAAATTCAATCTTCAATATTTAGACTTGATCCAAATTGTTGTAAAAACTCAAGAGGATATTCACAGAATTCTAGGACCTGAAGGCGCTTTGGAGGGGTTCTTTGCCGCTAAAAATTTGAGCTTAGTAAAGTACATAGGGTTTTCAACAGACAAAGAAAGCATAGCATTACAACTTTTAGAAAGTTATGATTTTGATTCGATTACCTTTCCCATAGATTGGATGAATTGGTACACTGGTTATGGAAGAAAAGTAATTTCTAAAGCCAAGGAAAAAGGAACTGGCGTAATAAGTAAACAAAATCTTATAAAAAAGATAACGAAGATAAATGCAGAAAAAGGGATATCGGACCTTCTTTATATTCCTTCTGAAAGTTATGAAGAAGTGAAGACAACGATAAGATTTTCTCTTACTAAGCCAATAACCTCTATATTATGCTCTAGCCACATAAACCTTTTAGAATGGTTAATAAAAGCAGCAGACGAATTCACACCACTTGATATTCAAGAAGAAGAAAATTTGCGAAAAAGTTGTGAAGATCTAGGAAAAGTTTTTAACCCTAAAAACATTTGAGGAGAAATTTTATGTATGTATCAGTAATAGGAGGAATAAATACAGATTTCAAAGGATCTTCTTACGAAAAATTATCTCTCAAGACTTCAAACCCTGGACGTATTTTTTATTCCTCTGGTGGTGTATCTAGGAACGTTGCACACAATTTATGCAAATTAGAAGTCCCTGTTAATTTATTTGGAGCAGTTGGGAACGATGTATTTGGTGAAATAATTTTAGCCGAATTAGATAATCTAAAGATAAATACTAATTTTATCAAGATTTGTGATAACCGTCGTACGGGTGTTTACCTGGCTATTTTAGACGAAAAAAAAGATATGTTTGTCTCTATATCAGACATGGATATTATTAATGAGATAAATATAAATTATATAAAAAAACACAAAGATACGTTACTCCAATCAAAAATTGTCTTTCTTGAAGCAAATTTAGAACCTCAGACGATAGAATATATACTTAAAATCCTTGAAAACACGAATGTTTACACAGTTTTTAACGCCGTATCAAATCTAAAAGTAAAAAAATTAAAAAATATAACTGGAAAAATAGATTATCTGACCCTAAACTTCTCAGAATTGAAATCCTTAAGAGAACAAGAAAACTTGAATTTTTTTGATTATAAAAGTATACAAAAGACTTTTTCAGAAAAATTCCCCAATATTTTTAATTTAATTGTAACAAACGGGGAAGAGGGGGTTCTCCTTTTAAACAATCGCATTAAAAAAGCAGATTTCTTTTCTGTAGATGAAGTCGAAGACTCCGAAATAGTCGATGCCAATGGTGCTGGAGACGCTTTTACTGCCGGGCTTATCTATGGTATTTATGAAGATGCTGATATAGAAAAATGCATTGAATATGGAATAAAAGCCTCTCAAATTACCCTAAAAAGTCCAAAAACAGTTGCAGATGAGTTATCTTCTAAAATTTTTGATTAATTAAAAGGGCTGCGGGGTGGAGGGGCGCTATAGAAAGTTTGTAAAACAATAAAAATACAGCTTTTGGAGGAAAACTAATATGAATACAACCCCATATTTAGAAATAAAAGAAGAAGTGTACCAAGCTTTAAAAGAAAATAGACCTATCGTTGCCTTGGAATCAACTATAATTTCTCATGGAATGCCTTATCCACAAAATGTAGAAGTGGCAAAAAATGTAGAAGAAACAATAAGAGAAAGGGGAGCAGTTCCAGCAACTATCGCAATAATAGATGGCAAAATGAAAGTAGGATTATCAAAAGAAGAATTAGAATTCATGGCCACCTCCAAAAACATATTGAAAGCAAGCAGGATGGATCTCCCCGTTATCCTTGCAAAAGGTTTTAACGCCGCTACCACGGTTGCAGCAACTATGATTATAGCTGAACTTGCTGGAATAAAGGTCTTCGTAACGGGAGGAATAGGAGGTGTACATAGAAACGCTCAAGAAACTTTTGATATCTCCGCAGACCTGCAAGAGCTTGCGAAAACCAACGTGGCGGTGATATCTGCTGGACCTAAAGCTATATTAGATCTTCAATTAACCAAAGAATATTTGGAAACTTTCGGTGTCCCAGTGATTGGCTATCAAACAGACGAACTTCCATGCTTTTTTTCGAGGGAAAGTGGGATAAATGTACCTTATAGAGTTGAAACTCCTAAAGAAATCGCATCAATAATGAAGACAAAGTGGGACTTGGGCCTACAAGGGGGCATTTTTATTGCAAATCCTATTCCTAAAGAGTATTCACTGGATTTTGAGGAAATAGATAAAACAATAGAAAACGCAATAGAAGAGGCTAAAAGGCGAAAAATAAAAGGTAAGGAATTAACCCCCTTTCTACTTTCAAAAATAAACGAATTAACAAAAGGGGAAAGTTTAAAAGCAAATATTGAATTAGTCTACAACAATGCCCAACTTGGTGCAGAAATAGCAAAAGAGTTTAACATCCTATCTTAGGGGAAAGGAATGATGTATTTGAAAGAGAAACCCATCAAAAGAGTTGCGGCAATTCACGATCTTTCAGGTTTTGGAAAAGCTTCTTTAACCGTTGTAATTCCTATATTATCTTCTATGGAGATTCAAGTCTGCCCACTTCCCACTGCCATACTATCAACCCATACAGGGGGGTTTGAGGATTACTCTTTTTTGGATCTAACAGACAATATGAAAGATATAATATCGCATTGGAAAAAATTAGACCTGAGTTTTGATGCCATTTATAGTGGTTTTTTAGGTTCAGAAAAACAGATCGATATTGTAATGGAATTTATACAATATTTTTCACAGAAAAATGAAACTCTAGTAGTCGTTGATCCAGTAATGGGGGATGACGGGAGACTTTACGCTACCATTACTGAAGGCATGGTCAAAGATATGAAAAAACTAGTTTCCAAGTCTCATGTAATAACACCAAATTTAACGGAAGCTTGTTTTCTTTTGGATGAAAAGTACGACCAAGATATTAGTGAAGAGATGTTGAAAAGCTGGTTAAAACGTTTGTCAGACATGGGCCCAGAAATCGTTATTATAACAAGTGTTCCTGATGAATCTAAATCAAAAATAGGGGTATTAGCTTATGAAAGGACAAATAATAGGTTTTGGAAAATCACCAATAACTATATAAAAGCCTTATACCCTGGTACAGGGGACTCCTTTGCAAGCGTTATCGTTGGTAGTCTTTTAAACGGAGACAGTGTACCAATGGCAATAGACAGGGCTACTCAATTCGTTTCTACGTGTTTAAAAGCTAGTTATGGTTATAAATATCCCCAAAGGGAAGGCATACTTTTAGAAAAAGTGCTTGATACTTTGAACGCCCCAACACTTTTACAAAGCTATGAGATTTTTTAGAAGAGTTTTTGTTGTATAATATTAGAAAGGAAAAGGTTGGTGCTTAAAAGTCATGAATTTATCTGTGTATTCAGAAATCGGAAAATTAGAAAAAATCCTTCTACATAGACCGGGAAAAGAGTTAGAAAATTTATCTCCTCATTATCTTTCTGATCTGTTATTTGACGATATTCCTTTTTTGTATAAAGCGCAAGAAGAACATGATTACTTTGCAAATGTTTTAAGAGAGAACGGTGTAGAAGTTTTGTATCTTACTGAATTGTTGACGGAAACGCTTAATGATTTGGATTTAAAAGAAAAATTTGTCAAAGAGTTTTTACAATTCTCAGAAATATACAATAGCTTCATTTATGCTCTTTTAAAAGATTATTTGTTTTCCCTAGATACCAAAGAAATGGTGGATACTATAATATCGGGTATACGTTCTGATGAACTAGAAATTAACAGAAACATCTTCTCCTTGAGGGTTAGAAGAGCGGATATAGAGTTACCTTTTTTCCTTCCACCTATGCCGAATCTATATTTTCAAAGGGATCCTGTGGCGATTTTGGGAAAAGGTGCCTGCGTGAACAGAATGAAAACCTCAGCAAGAAGAAGAGAAGTTATGCTTATGGAATATGTCATAAAATACAACACAAAATTTGAAGGCACCCCATTGTATTACGAGAAAGATTACCCTTATCCAATAGAGGGTGGGGATATCTTAGTGTTAAGCGAAAAAGTTTTAGCGGTAGGGATTTCTCAAAGAACCTCACCAGAAGCTGTTGAAATCCTAGCTAAGAAGTTTCTAAAAGAAAATAAAGACACCTTTGAGAAGATAATTGCTTTTATAATACCTGATAATAGGGCTTATATGCATTTAGACACCATATTCACAATGGTTGATTACGATAAATTTCTAGTACATGCAAATTTAAGAGAAGATATAGATACTTTCATTATTACTAAGTCTAAAGAGGGATTTGATTTTTATGAAGAAGAAGAAAGTTTGGAAAACATATTAAAAAAACATCTTAATTTAGATCATGTCGAAATTATTAAATGTGGAAACGCTGATATAATAGCATCACACAGAGAGCAGTGGAATGATGGCTCCAACAGTTTGGCAATAGAACCCGGAAAGGTTATCACCTACGACCGAAATTACATTACCAACAGAGAATTAGAAAAATCGGGGATAGAAGTTTTAACTATACCCTCCAGCGAACTATCTAGAGGAAGGGGAGGCCCTAGGTGTGCTAGTATGCCACTTATAAGGAGGAGATACTCTTGAGGAAAAAAGTTTTGATAATGGGAGCAGCAGGCAGAGATTTTCATAATTTCAACGTTTATTATCGCGATAATCCTGACTACGAAGTTGTTTGTTTCACAGCCACACAAATTCCTGATATCGAAGGAAGGCTTTACCCCAAAGAACTCGCTGGAGAGTTGTATCCCAATGGGATACCCATAGAATCAGAAGCAAATTTAGTCAATCTTATCAAAGAAAACAACATCGACGAAGTAGTTTTATCCTACAGCGATTTGCCGTTTTCGTATGTAATGGAAAAGGCTTCTTTGGTGCTTGCTAGTGGCGCAGATTTTAAACTTCTGGGCCCCAATAATTCTATGTTGAAATCCAAAAAACCTATTATCTCGATTTGTGCCGTTAGAACCGGTTCAGGAAAAAGTCAAACAACGAGGAGAGTTTTGGATATTCTAAAAAATAAAGGTTTAAAAGTAGTTTCAATCAGACATCCAATGCCATATGGGAACCTAGTAAAGCAAAAGGTACAAAGGTTTGCCACTTACGAAGATCTAGATAAACACGAATGTACAATTGAAGAAAGAGAGGAGTATGAACCTCATATAGATAGGAACTCTGTCATCTATGCAGGTGTTGATTATGAAGAGATATTGAGACAGGCGGAAGAAGAAAATCCCGATGTTATATTATGGGATGGTGGAAACAACGATTTTTCATTCTATAAACCCGATTTATCTATCGTTGTAGTCGATCCACACAGAGCCGGTCATGAAGTATCCTATTTCCCTGGAATGACGAATCTTATTATGGCAGATGTTCTAGTTATCAATAAAGAAGAAACAGCAACATTGGAAGGCATTGAAAAAGTAAGAGCAAATATAGAAAAATGGAATCCAAACGCAACAGTGATCGATGCTGCGTCTCCTTTGTTCGTCAAAAATCCTTCTATTATAAGAGGAAAGAGATGCCTTGTTATTGAAGATGGTCCAACCTTAACTCACGGCGAAATGACCTATGGAGCCGGTTTCATAGCTGCCAAAAAGTTTGGAGCTTCTGAAATAATTGACCCAAGACCTTATGCAGTTGGTTCAATAGTAAATACTTATAAGAAATATACTCATCTTGATAAAATACTTCCCGCAATGGGTTATGGAAAAAAACAGATAAAAGAACTGGAAGAAAGCATCAATAAATCCGATGCCGAAGTTGTGGTTATAGGTACACCAATTGATCTAACAAGAATTATGGACATAAAAAAACCTACAGTTAGGGTAACTTACGAGTTGCAAGAAATCGGTAAACCTGATTTAGAAGAAGTTTTAAGTAATTTTTTAGAAAACAAATAAAATTTTTGAGAGATGCTCATTGAGAGCATCTCTCGTTGATGTTTTTTAATTTCTAAATTATCTAAGGAATTCGCATGTTGGAGGTGTGTTTTGTGGCAAATGTGTATGTTGGAGGAAAAAGAAAAAGAGGCAGAAGAATATGGCTTATCTTGATAATAATTATCGCTATAATCGCGGCTTTTTTAGGCTTCATGTTATATAGATACAACCAATTCATCAACAATCCTGTAGCAGCTTCGAGCAGTGTAACTTATACAGCATCTTATGACAATGGGCTATATTTTATAAGGGTTCTGAACGATAACAGAAAGATAATGATAGTCAAAGTAGAAGATGGAACTACATTTCCAGAGTCTTACATTACTCTATCTTCTGAAAATTTAGATAAAGTGACAAACGATTTTTTGGAGTTGTTTGATCTTAACTCAAATTTTAATTATTATTTCTACCTAAATGATGAAGTTGCCAACGAGTTTATAAGTAAATTAGGAGGCAGCAACTTAAAAGGTATCGATGGATTTTTTGACGTTTTGAAGAATAGTGAGATAAGATTTTGGCAAGTTTTCAGTTTGGGAGGATACGTAGATATAGTCAAAAATTACGATAGGTCGACCAATTTAGACGAAGAAGGTATTTATGCCCTCATTGATGGCTTTTCAAAGTACTCTATTACCAATTACGATAAATTAACCGTTCCACTCCTTTTAAATGAACCTATTCAAATCAATATAGCAAATCAAACAATCGAAAGAAAATACGCGGATGTAGAGGCTTTTGAAAGGGTCAAAGAGATCGTGGAGTGATTATTATTTGAAAATACATATCTTAAGAATATTATCTTTCATTTTTCTGATTTTTTTGACACTCAGTTTTATAATACCTTTACGTAAGAATATTCAATTAGATTTATCCCCCATAGAATTTCCTTACTATTTTTTAGTCCTGGGAATGGACGAGAACATCGAAAGTTCAACAAGAACTGATGTCATAATCTTAGGGGGAATCGATAAAGGAAAAATCGTTTTTCTACCCATACCAAGGGATCTTTTGATCAGTATCGATCAAAGTGAAAGAAGAATTAACTCTGTTTATGAAATTTACGGCATAGACAGGCTAAAAGAAGAGGTCGAAAAATTAAGCGGTGTTCAGATTTCAGATTACATAATTTTTGATTATTCTATATTTAAAAGTATTGGTGACTTGTTTGCTCCAATAGATATATACATAGAATCAGATATGAGTTACTCAGATTACCATCAAAATTTACACATAGATTTTAAAAAAGGGTATAATAAGTTAAACGGTGAAGAATTGTTATATTATGTAAGGTATAGAGATACATCGGGAGATTTAGGAAGGATGGAACGTCAAAAAAATGTTGTATTGGCTTTATTGGATGAAGTTCAATCTGCTGGAATAAATAAACTCCTTGAAGCTATTAATATAGGTTTATCTGACACGATTAATTCTTTTGAAATCCAAGATCTACTTTTTTTGTATAACCAAGCGAAGGATGCCCAGATGGAATTTATCTCATTCCCCTATCTAATCAAAGATAGCTATGTAGTTGTTGATGAAAGTAAAATACCCCAAATTCAATACAAGTTGAAAACCTTTGAAACATATTCTGACCAAAGCAATGATAAACCAAAAATTCTCATAACCAAAAATTTTTCTAGTAAATTATATAATTTTTATACATATGTTTTTGACGTATGGAAAAAACCGGGGTATCAGATTAAGGTGTTGGATGAAACTTTTGATGGTTTAAGTGACCAATATTCATATGTTTTTTTTAGGAACGTCGAAGAAGAAACTAAGGAAAAGATAAAGGCAGATTTGAAAGAGACGTTCGGAACAAATTTCATCGAAATAGAAGATAAGTACAAATATTTCCAGTTGATAGATTTTATTTCAGAAAATTTGAACGATCCAACGGATTACGATGCTCTGGTGGTTCTCAATGAAAGGTGGTAAAAGAAATAATCCGGTTTTACTTTTGGCTATTTCTTTTTTCACAAGGTCGAAAAAAAACTTTAAATTCTCACTCATCGCTATGATAATAGGGGTATGGGGTATTATAGTAGTTACCTCAATAATAAATGGTTTCGATAGCTTGTTAATAGATTCAATAACTAATTTTTATCCTCATCTAGTTGTTAGAGGAAATTACACTCAAAACTCATCAGAAATAGACAAAATTGTAAATTTCAACATCTCCTCTGTAGCAGTTATAAACCAATCTAAAATTGCCTTCTCTCAGCTTATGGAATTGGATGATCTATCAATCTATGAAGGATTTATAAATGAGGAA
Organism: Petrotoga halophila DSM 16923; assembly: GCF_002924615.1. Lineage (NCBI taxonomy): Bacteria > Thermotogati > Thermotogota > Thermotogae > Petrotogales > Petrotogaceae > Petrotoga > Petrotoga halophila. The sequence continues at coordinate 29,008 of NZ_JALY01000131.1, forward strand.
AAGGGTACCGACGGGCTTATATTAGGAAATAAATTAGCGAATAATCTCAATGTTGAAATTGGTGATACCATAATAACTGTTAGAACAAAGGGCCTATTACCGATTTTCCAAGAAAGTACCATTACAGGAATATTCGATTCTGGGGTATATTCGTACGATTCAACTTTCATATTGTCTCAAAATTCAAACTCAAAAGAATATACCGGCATTTTTTTAAAAAATCCAAACAAGGCTCAACAATTTAAAGAAAAATATCTTTCTAGTTACTCCGCCCTCACTTGGGAAGAGTCCAATGAAACTTTGGCTAAGGCAGTCCAATTTGATAGCTTGATAGCTTTTATGATAACTTTTTTCATTCTTTTGATTTCTGGATTCAGTATATCAAACTCGGTTTCTTTCTCTGTCTTTACTAGAAAGAAAGAGATAGCTATTTTAAGGGCTCTTGGTTTTCAAAGAAGACAAGTAACTACTATTTTTATCTTAGAAACTTTTTTAATATCTCTAGTAGGATTTGTACTTGGAGTTATTGCCGGTGTTTTAACCTGCTGGTTTCTAATTATTTTAAAGATCCCATTACCCGAAGGCCTCTTTTATGTGGAATATTTACCCATTAAGATAACAGCCAGCTCTTTTTTGATAGCCTTTTTAATAAACAGTTTTGTATCCATTTTTTTTAGTTATGTCGCATCAAGGCGAGCAGCGAGCTTCAATATTGTCGAATCTTTAAAAGATGAATAGAAGGGGGAGCTTAATTTGGCGGAAAAAGCATTTGTGATGATAAAACCTAACGCTGTTAAAAGAGGACTAATTGGTGAAATAATCAAAAGATATGAACAAAAAGGCCTAAAAGTAGTTGCTATGAAGATGATAAAGATGAAAAAAGCACAAGCTGAAGAGCTCTACAAAGTACACCAAGGTAAGGATTTTTATCAACCATTGATAGAATTCATACTATCTGGACCTGTGGTTGTTATGATTATAGAAGGCCCAAGGGTTATTGAAGCTGTTAGAAGTATAAACGGTGAAACGGATCCCCTAAAAGCTCAAGCAGGAAGCATTCGTGGAGAATTTGGGATAAGTGTCAGAAAGAACATTGTACATGCCTCAGATTCGATTCAAAGTGCTGAACAAGAGTGGAAAATTTTCTTTGAAGAAAATGAGATTTTTGAATATCTATGCGGGTTTGAAAACGAGTTGTAAACATCAAAGAGGTGAGGTTTATGAGGGTTGTAGGTCTTATTCTTTCTGGATCCACCAAAGATAATTTAGATAAATTAACTTTAAAAAGAACTAGTGCAGCCGTTCCTGTTTTTGGTAAGTACAGAGCAATAGATTTTACGTTAAGTAATATGGTAAATTCTGGCATCACAAACGTAGGAGTATTTACTCAATACAATCCTAGGTCTCTCATGGATCATTTGGGAAGCGGTAAAGAATGGAACTTGGATAGAAAAAGAGGGGGATTATTCATACTTCAGCCATTTATAAGCCCTCAAAGTCATAAAATGTACTATGAAGGAACAGCGGATGCAATATTTCAAAATTTGACCTTTTTGAGAAGATCATACGAAGATTTTGTTTTAATTGGTTCTGGAGATCATATATATAATATTGATTTTAGACCGCTTTTTAAATACCATGTAAAAAACGGCGCAGATATTACGTTGCTAACAAAAACTGTAGAAGAGGGAGTAAATTTTAGCCAATATGGACAAGTCATTACAGACGAAAATAACAGAATCACACAAATCTATGAAAAGGACTCCCAATATCGCTCTGATAAGATTTTTTTAGGTGTGTATTTTATAAACAAAGCATTTTTGATGGAAATTCTATATGCCAACGTATCAAACGGTAAATTCGATCTATTAAAAGATATAATCATTCCCAATTTATCCAGGATGAGAGTTTTTTCTTACGATTTTGATGGTTATTGGAAAAATATAAAAAAATCTGTGGAAGATTATTATAATATTAATATGGATATTCTAAAAGAAGAGGTCAGAAATGAATTGTTTTATTCACCAGAAAGAAAAATATATACTAAGCTCAAAGATTCGGTCCCACCGAAGATTAACGTTAACGCCGAAGTCTCCAATTCATTTATATCTGATGGTTGTATAATAAATGGAGTTGTTAGAAATTCTGTCCTTTCTAGGGATGTGTACGTTGGAGCGGGTTCAGTAATAGAAAATTGTATAGTACTTCAAGGAAGTTATTTAGAGGAAGGAAGTGTAATTAGAAAGACAATAATTGATAAAAACGTAAGGATAAGATCAGGGAGAAAGTTGGAAGGCATAGGTAACGAGATCAACGTTATAGAAAAAGGGGCTGTTCTATAAAGGAGGCATTGAAATGCGTGTTTTAGCTATCATTTTAGCTGGAGGTCAAGGAACAAGACTTGGGGTAATTACAAACAATTTAGCAAAGCCCGCCGTACCCTTCGGTGGAAAATATCGTATGATCGATTTCACTTTAAGTAATTGCGTTAATTCAAATATAAATACAGTAGGTGTTGTCACTCAATATATGCCACATAGGCTAGTAGAACATTTGGGGATAGGAAAACCCTGGGACTTGGACATAAAAGGCGGAGGTTTACATATTTTGCCCCCTTATCTAAGCAGATCAGGAACTTCTTGGTACCAAGGAACAGCCGATGCGGTTTATCAAAACATAGAATTCATAGAAAGGTATAAACCTGATTTTGTGTTACTGTTGTCAGGGGATCATGTATATAAAATGGATTACAACGATATAATAGATTATCATATAGAAAAAGATGCCGATGGTACTATAGCCTGTATGGAAGTACCAGTGAGCGAAGCACATAGATTTGGTATAATGGTCACTGACCCTTTCGATAGAATAATCGAATTTCAAGAAAAGCCCAAAGAACCAAGAGGAACCTTGGCTTCTTTGGGTATATATGTATTCAAATGGAATTTTCTAAAAGATGCTCTAATAAGAGATGCCAAAGATAATACTTCTGAACATGATTTTGGAAAAAATATTATTCCCAAATCGCTAGTAGAAAATTCTCAACTGTATGCTTTCAACTTTGAAGGGTATTGGAGAGACGTTGGAACTTTAGAATCTTATCTTGACTGTAATCTTGAGATAATTTCTCCCTTGCCTCCGTTAGACCTTCATGATGAAAATTGGAAAATATACACTCAATCGGAAGAGTTACCACCTGCTTTCATTGCAAAGGGATCTAGTGTAATAAAAAGCTTTGTTAGTGAAGGATCAGAAATATATGGTACAGTTGAAAATTCAGTAATTTTCCAGGGGGTAACCGTTTCAGAGGGAACTTATGTAAAAGATTCCATAATAATGAATAACGTATTTATCGGCAAAAATTCGTATATAGAAAAAACAATTATTGCTGAAAACACTATTATCGGTGATTCGGTTGAGATAGGAAAAGGCAAATTTTCAGAATCAAAAGTCGATAAAAAGATCTATAATTCAGATATAACTGTAATAGGCTTCAACTCGAAGATAAAAGACAAGATGATAATAGGGAAAAATTGTGTAATAGACAACGAGATAGATTTAAATGATTATGATGTGGAAGAAATAAAAAGTGGGGAAGGAATATCAAAGTGAACAAAAAATTTTTAGAAAAAACGTATATTCAAGAAAAGGGGAAAAAATATGGACTTTTATGCATTAAAATTTTTAGCAACCTCAAATTTAACTGGTGAAACGTATGTGGGATATATGTTTGGTAAAAAGGCTCAAACCCCCTATTTTAATGTTCTTTTGTTGAGTAGGGCTCAACTTAGAGAAATAGATCTTCCTGATATAACAAAAGATTATCTCGATTTTAAATCAGACATCGATATGCTGTATTATCAATTGTCTAAGGAAAAAAATAATAACCTTTTAACTCAGTTCAAAGCCTACTTCTACAGCATGCTAAAAAAAATGAAATTCGAGGTCACAGGGACAAAAATCTTTATGGCTATAGAAGATGAAGATGTTTATGTTTTAAAATCAATTTTGAGCGATATTTTAAGTGAATGGTCTGGAGATACAAAGATCAAGCTTGTAGCCCAAAAATTTGATTATAAGGATCTAACCTGGATAACAGCCGTTAAAGAAAAAGGTGAAGAAGGTTTAAAAGAATACTTAACTAGAGAAGACGTTAAAAATGCAACCGAAATCTATCCAATAATAGACCCCATAGAAGGTTATTCCGTTTCTAAATTGGATATAGGTGAACCTATAATAGTTTTACCAATTGAAAATAAAAATGAAGGCGAAAAAAAAATGGGAGAAGTAGTCGAGGGAAAAATTATATCTAAAGAGTTGATTCCTTCAAGCGACTATATATTTTTAAAAGTAGATCTAGGGAATGGGGTTTTGGGTAAAGCGGTAGTTCATAGAGAGTTAAAGGTTTCAGTAGACCAAAATCGACTTCAAATTTTAAGAAAGTCTCAAGAAAAAACTGAACACGAAAACGAAACAAAAACTATCGGAGATTTATACGTCCAAATGAAAAATGATAAAAGTATACCTATTGATAAAAAAATAGGTTCATTAGATGTACTGATAATAGCTGGTTTCTCAATAATAGGTATACTTTTGATAATTTTAATTATTATACTTCTGGGGTCGTTCTAATTTGAAAGTAGTGTTGACTTTTGTTATTATGATCCCAACGTTGATCTTTTCTGTGCTTTCATATGAATATGCCTATCGGATCCTTGAATACAGAAATTTGAAAGAAAAGGAAATCACAGAAGCCTTTGAATTAATAAATGAAGTGGAAGAAATCTTTGCGTTAACGCCTCAAGAGTTTTTGAATAGTTATGAAATTAAACAAACAATATCGACAACAACGAAAGAAGCGACTATTCATGTTTTTGAATATAAGGGATATGACTTCGTATACATCGAAAATACACGCTAAGTAACAAATATATCGAAACAATAGGTGAATGGAGGAATATTTAAATTGCGTTTATCCTATGCTACAGCTGTAGAACTCGGTTTAAAAAAAGGAAAAATTGACTTTCCAAACTACACAGCTTATCTCATGATCGGGGAAAAGTGCCTTTTCAACTGTTCTTATTGTGCACAAGCCAGGAATGCTCAAAGTAACACAGATCTATTATCAAGAATTAAATGGCCTGAAATATCTGTAGAAACTTTTAAAAATATCTTCATCCCAACAAAATTCAAACGTATATGTATCCAAGTTGTTTCTTCTTTAGATTATTGGAACGAATTAAACGAATTATTATCTTTCTTGGAAGAAACAGAAATACCTATCTCTGTTTCTATAAGGCCAAGAAATATTGAAGAAGTTAGAACCTTGTTTAAAAAGTACAACGTTGATAGGGTTGGAATGGCTATAGATGTAGCAAACAAAGAACTTTTCTCAAAAATCAGAGGCGGTAGATACGAATTCTACGAAAAAATGCTCATAAATGCTTCAAATGATTTCCCTAATAGAATTACAACACACATAATCGTGGGATTAGGAGAAACTGACGAAAATATTATAGAGTTTTTATTAAAAATGAAAAAGTTTAAGATATTGGTAAGTCTGTTTTCTTTTACCCCCATAAAGGGTACAAAATTTGAAAATCTTTTACCTCCTTCTTTATCTAGGTACAGAAAAATCCAGATCGCCAGAGAAATCATCCTAAAATACGAGGTGGAAAAAGCTGATTTTCTCTTTGATTCGAAAGGTAACCTTCAAAAATTGCCAGAAGTGAAAGTAGATATGGAAGAAACTAAAAAAACCTCGGGATGTCCATGGTGTACACGTCCTTTTTACAATGAAAAACCAGCAGAAGAGCTATACAACGTACCCATTCCCCGAAAGATTCATCTCTAAAGTTTCTCTTTTGCGATTTGTCTTCTTACTTCAACTATTTTTTCAACCTCGTCGGTAATTATACCGTCGTATAAACCTTTGAATGTGTGTAAATCCTTGGGATCGTTCACCGTCCATAAAAATATCTTCAAACCTTTTTCTTTCCATTTATGCAAGAACTCTTTAGAAATTTCTATATTATCTTTTAAAGCATCTATCCAAAGATTCAAAGAATAAAGATCGATCTCTTTATTCAATTCATCTACGTATTTTAAAGGATCATATTCAATCAGTAATCCAACTTTTGCACTTTTATCCAAACTTCTGACCTTTCTCAAAGCGTCAATTTTGAAAGAAGAAAATAGGGTTCGATCAATTGCATTCATTCTTTTAGTTATTACGTAGGAAGGAACAGCCGCCTCAACTTCTTTGATTTCTAAATTAAGAATAGCTTGCTCATCTAAATTAGAGATAACTTCTTCGACCATTGGAATGGTCTCTCCATTTTTAAAATGTATTTGTTTTAACTCCTCGTAAGTTAATTTCTTCAACTTTCTGTTGTTAATATTATCGTCATGAAGAACAACCAACGTTCCATCTTTAGTTAATCTCGAATCATATTCAATACCATCGGCACCATATTCTCTGGCTTTTTTAAAAGCTTCGATCGTATTTTCGACAAATTTTGCCCTGTACCCCCTATGCCCTAAAATCAGAAATTCATTCATAATTTTTTTAATCATCCTCCTAAGCAACTAATGTGATAAAATAATTATATCATTAGAGCTCCTCTTGTTTCAAGAAAGGAGAAAAATTATGAAGGCATGGGAAAACGAATTTAATAGAAGAAGAAACGCAAAACCAAAAAAAGATCACATCGAAAAATGGGAAGACGTAGAAAAAATGAATGTTTTCTCAAAAGAGATATTAGTAACCCTTTGGGATAGTAAAGTTCCAGGTTCTAACGCCCCAGAATCTCTCATCGTTGGTGCAGTCCAATCTTTAGAAAATATGGGAAAAAACGTAAACCAAGCGGAGTTGCTGCTGGATAAAGGCTTCGAAGCATTAGAAAATAAAGATTACTCTAAATTAAAGGCTATAACCTCAGAAATTTTCTTTTCTCTTTCCAAAGCCGATTCAATGTACAATAACGCATACGAAAAGTTTGATAGACCTTTGGAATGGAAAGATATCTCTAACTCTTTTCCTAGGCTAAAGTGTAATAATATTGATAATCTAAAAGACAAGATTTATGGTGGTTGGTTAGGCCAACTTGCAGGTGGATCTATGGGAACCAAACTTGAAGGATACACCCATGATGAGTTGGAAGAAACATATTCTGAACAATTGGGTACTTACATAGGTGAAGTTTCAACGATTAACGACGATGTAACCTATGAATTAATTTTTCTCAAAACTTACGAAGAGAAGGGGGAAGAGATCTCTTCAAAGGATTTAGCAAAAAATTGGATATCCTACATACCATTTGGATGGAGTGCTGAGTTGATAGCTCTTGAAAATATTAAAAGAGGAATATTCCCACCCGAGTCAGGATTTTTTAATAATCCATTTCAAGAATGGATAGGAGCACAGATGAGATGCATGGTTCATGGTTTATTGCAACCAGGCGATCCATATAATGCCGCAAAGTTAGCGTTTATAGATTCACAGGTATCTCACAGTGGTAACGGTATATACGGTGGCGTACATAGTGCTGTTATGACATCTTTGGCTTTTTCTGAAAAAGATCCAAGAAAAATAATCGAAAAATCATTGGATTATATTCCAAAAAATACTGAATTTAAAAAAGTCGTAGATAATGTAGTAAAATATTGCCAAACAAATAATGATTGGATCAGCGTCCTTAGAAAAACAGAGGAGTATTTCCAAAGTTATAATTGGGTTCATCTGTATCCAAATACTGCCTCGATTTTAACTTCTTTATGGTTTGGAGAAGGGGATTTTGATAAAACCATGAAGATCGTTTCTTCTTTCGGTTATGACGTTGATTGTAATGCTGGTGAGGTAGGTACGATATTAGGTATCATATATGGTGCAAACGATTTTCCGACTTATTGGTCATCCCCTTTGAAAGACACGTTGGAAACCTATTTACCAGATTTTTCAAAGATCCAAATTTCCACTTTAGCCCAATGGACTTTTCAATTAAGCGCCCAAAATGGTATTAATAAATCGTGAACACTTTAGCAATAAAAAGATTTTCAAAAATAAGATTTTGACTTTAAAAGGGGTACACGGCGGAGCCCTGTTTGCCGCAGTGAGCAAACAATGTTTTTAAATGATTTTGATCTTGAACTTGGGGTTCTTAAGGGGCCAAGCCCCTTAAAGATTATGGGTGGGGAGCGGGGCGAAGGGCGCTAACGTAGATTTCAAAGTTCATAAAGTCAGTACAATAAATCGTACGGGAGGTGTAAAAAATGAAAAGATTCACATTTTTTGTGTTCATTGTTATTCTCTTTTCTTTCACAGTTTTTGCAGCACCACAAAAGGTCGCTTACGTAATAAACGGTTCCCTTGGGGATCAATCCTTTTATGATTCCGGTTATGCTGGCATAAAACAACTGGAGAATGATTACGGGGTTCAAACAAGGGTAATTGAATGCAACTTTGATCCTTCGCTCTATTATCCAAGTTTACTCACAGCTGCAAATTGGGCAGATGTTGTATTTGTAATCTCTTATGGTTTTGAAGAAGAATTAAAAACCATAGCAACACAATTTCCCAATAAGATATTCGTAAATATTGACACCGTAGTCGAAGATGAACAGGGTATAATATCAAACGTTGATTTCATTGAAGAAGAAGGGGCTTTCATAGCTGGAGTTGTAGCAGGTATCGTTACAACAATGACGGAATTGGAAGGAATAAACCCTCAAAAACTAATAGGAGCAGTAGGTGGAGATGACGATATAGTAATAAGATCCTTTGTATATGGTTATGAACAAGGGGCACATTACATAGATCCGGAAATTGAAGTAAGAACGATATACGTGGGAAGTTGGGATGATCCTGCAAAAGGGAAACAAGCCGCTTTACAACTTTATTCTCAGGGTGTGGATGTAATATTTCAAATCGCAAGTTTAACAGGATCGGGAGTTTTACAAGCAGCCCAAGAAGAAGGAAAATATGCTATTGGCGTAGATTCAAATCAAAATGGTCTTGCCCCAGGTCATGTGATCACCAGCGATCTTAAAGAAGTTGGAAAATCCATTGAACTAGTTTTTAAAGACATAGTAGATGGAAGATATGAACCCGGCACGTTGTACAAACTCGGATTAAAAGCCGGAGCGGTAGGATTAGCAATCGATGAATACACATATCAGATTCTTCCGAAAGAAACTGTAGAAAAAATATTACAGGTTCAGAAAGATGTTGCGGATGGAAAGATTGTGGTCAAAGAGTATAGAGAATAATCATCCGTAGGTGGTTTAAATGTCATATATACAAATAAGAAATATATATAAAATATACCCACCTGATGTTTTAGCCTTAGAAGGAGTGAATTTCTCCTTAGAAAAAGGAGAAATTCACTCTATTATAGGCGAAAACGGAGCCGGAAAAAGTACATTGATGAAGATTTTATACGGTATGGTGCCTCCGTCTAGTGGTGAGATCTTTATCAATAATCAAGAACAAAAAATAACTAACCCAAACGTAGCTATCAAACTTGGTATAGGTATGGTTCACCAAGAATTTATGCTCGTTCCTTCTTTTAAGGTATACGAGAACGTTGTTTTGGGTTTGGAAAAGACAAAAAATTTCGGCTTCTTAGATAAAGAAAAAATATTAAATGAATTAGAAGAGATTACCAAAAAATTTAATCTGTCTGTCGATCTACAAGCAACTACTTCTAACCTCTCTGTCGCAGCCCAACAAAAAGTGGAGATCCTAAAATTGCTGTACAGAAAGGTTGACACGCTGATTTTTGATGAACCAACAGCCGTACTAACACCTCAAGAAACTCAACAACTATTCAAAGAGATTAGAAATATTAGAGATACTGGCAAAACTATTGTTTTTATCAGTCATAAATTGGAAGAAGTATTGGAAATCTCAGATATTATAACAGTTATGAGAAGAGGAAAAATTATCTCAACTTTAAAGAACGAAAAACGTTCAAAAGGTGAATTGGCAAAAATGATGGTGGGTAAAGAGGTTATGCTAACAGTGAAGAAGGTTCCAAAAGAACCAGGTAAAGAAATTTTTAAATGTGCAAATTTGACTGTTGCTTCTAATAAAACAAAGATAAATCTATTGTCAAACATCAATATTGTCATTAGATCAGGTGAAATAGTGGGTTTAGCAGGCGTTGAAGGCAATGGTCAATACGAGATCGTACAAACAATAATTGGTGAAATTTATCCGCACCACGGAAAAATATTTATAGAAGATCAAAATATCACAGAGCTCCCCATCAGAAAAAGAAGAAGACTAATAAGTTATATCCCTGCTGACAGAAAAAGATACGGATTAGCTTTGAATGCCATTTTAACAGAAAATCTTTCCATGACTCACCACTTAGGCGAAAAATTATCAAAATTTAAATATATCATGGATTGGAAAAAGGCTAAAAAATTTGCGAAAGATTTGATCAATCAATACAACATCCTTTCAAGAAGTATAAACGATGTTCCTAAAAGTCTTTCGGGAGGTAATCAGCAGAAATTAATAGTTGCGCGTGAATTCAGCCTCGATGCACCATTTTTGCTTTTGGACCAGCCAACCAGAGGATTAGATGTTGGTTCAATCGAATATGTTCATAACGTTATCCTTGAGATGAGAAAAAAAGGAAAAGGGATTTTGTTGATCTCTGCAGATCTGGATGAACTTTTATCTATGTGCGATAGGTTGTACGTTTTACGAAAAGGGGAAATAGTTGCTGAATTGGACCCCAACATCCATTCAAAAGAAGAAGTGGGAGAGTACATGCTGGGGGCTAAACTATGAAAAGTTTAAATAAAATATTAACAGGAATCGTTGGTATAGCCTTATCTTTTCTTGCAGCTGCGGTTCTGATTAAACTTCAGGGAAATTCGCCTATCGATGCTTATCGAGCATTATTTAATTACGGATTAGCTTCATGGTTTTCTCTTTCTTCGACCTTAAACAACGCTACCCCATTGATATTAACGGGCATGTCTGCAGCGATAGCGTTCAGTTCAAATGTGGTGAACCTTGGAGAACCAGGACAATTGATTGTCGGAGCCTTGACCGCCGCACTTTTGGGATACTATCTACCCATACCAGGAGTATTGGGGATATTTGTTATTTTGATAATTTCTGGTATCATTGGTGGTTTATATGGTGGCTTGGCTGGTGTACTAAAAAAGTATTACAAAATGGATGAATTTATAACCACTTTGATGTTGAATTTCATAGCAGATTACTTGACCTTGTACCTGGCAACATATCCATTTTTGGATGAAAAATCGTACGTTCCTGCCACTCATATGATAAAAAGAGAATTTTTTCTTCCCACTATAAACGGAATAAATATAAGTTTTTTCATAGCGATTTTTATGGTCTTTGTTTCATTTTTTGTTGTAACTTATCTAAAAAAAGGTTACGAATGGCGGATGATGGGACATAATTATGACTTTTCAAAGATTGGCGGATGTAAAAATGAAGAAAATTTAATCTGGGTTATGTTTTACACAGGGTTCCTTTCCGGATTAGCGGGGGCTTTGTTGATATTGGGTGGAACTCAACATAGGTTTATTAAAGGAATCGGAGCAAACTACGGTTGGGATGGAGTAATGCTTGCCATAGTGGGGGGTAACGGAGTGATTGAAACATCTGTTTTTGCCGTATTCTTCGGATTTCTTAAAGCAGGTGGGATAGGTATGGAATTCGAGGTATTCATACCTTCTGAATTCACAATGGTTCTTCAGGCTATAATCGTTTTATTGGTTGTCTCAACAAGGAGTACGATATCTTACTACAGCGATAAAATCAAGGCTTCTCTGAAAGCAAAAAGAGTGGTGAAATCCTCTGACTAATATAATTTCTTTATTAATTAGAGACAGTTTTAGTAGCGCAACTCCTATACTCCTTGCAGCGTTGGGGGGGACTTTTACCTATTACGCTAACGTATTCAACATTGCTATGGAAGGTATGATGCTCATCGGGGCTTTTTTCGGAGTTTTGGGAAGCTATCTTTTTCAAAGTTGGGCAATGGGTATGTTGTTTGCAGTGATTTCCGGAGCTGTTGTTGCTCTGATTTTTTCAGCATTTGCGTTGTCTCTTAAAACAGACGAATTCTTAACTGGTATTGGTATAAATATGCTCGCTTTGGGCGGAACTACGTATCTTTTAAGGAACATCTTCGATGTAAAAGGTGCTTTCATATCTCCAAGGATAGAATCTCTTCCAACATGGGATATACCTATTTTAAATCAAATTCCTATACTCTCACAAATATTGAACAATCATCCCTTTATTGTTTACGTATCAATACTTTTAGCTTTGTTGCTAGAAGTTATAATATTTCACACGAAATTCGGTCTCAGACTTAGAGCAACAGGGGAAGATCCAGAAACCACAAGATCTTTAGGCATTAACCCTAATAAAATGAAATTTACCTCTATACTACTTTCAGGTATACTTTCTTCCATGGGTGGAACATACTTATCCTTAGGCTATGTTACCCTTTTCAGTGAAAATATGTCAAACGGTAGAGGATGGATCTCTTTGGCTATAATAATCTTGGTAAAAGGTCGTCCTTTAGGAATACTTTTAATGTCTTTACTGTTCGGATTTTTTGAGAGTGTAACTTTCACCCTTCAAAACTTCAATATTCCACCACAAATCACTTCCATGTTACCTTATTTGATCACTTTGGTAGTCTTATTCTTATACAGTTCCAACAAAAGTAAAGAAGAAAAATGAATAAAATTAAGAAAACAAAAGAAAAATCAAGTTAATCGACTATAATTCCGTCTAATTTCTTCTAATCCCCCATAATCAAGTTTGCAATTTAAATTATTTAGAGATATACTTAAAACAAGCAGTTTCGAAAACGTTTGCATAATAATTGTAACAAGGTGGTTTTTATGAATAAACAAATAACTATAAAAGATATAGCAAAAGAAGCGGGGGTTTCCATATCAACTGTTTCAAGGGTGGTAAACAGTTCCTTACCGGTAAAAAAAGAAACGAAAGAAAAAGTTTTAAAGGCAATTGAAAAGTTTAATTATTATCCTGATTCTCTTGCCAGGAGTTTAAGAGTTGGATACACAAAGACAATAGGTATAATCATCCCAAATATTGCCAACCCCTTTTTTGCAACTATAGTAAGAGGAGCAGAAGATTTTCTAAGATCAAAAGGCTTTTCTTTGATGATATGCAATTCGGATAACAACATTGTTGAAGAAAAAAAATTATTTAAAACATTAATCGAAAAGAAAGTCGATGGGATTTTGTACTCAGGCATAGGTGACCATGTTGAAAATCTCATAAATAGGAATGTTAAAACCGTTTTCATAGACAGGGTCATTAAAAACAATAAATTCTCTTACGTTTGTTCAAACAACTACAACGCAATGTATAAATTACTGGAATACCTATACAATTCAAATCACAGAAAATTCATATTTATAAGCGGCCAAAAAGAAATATTCAGCGCAGCTGAAAGATTAAGAGCCTTCCAAGATTTTGCAAATGAATATAAGATAGATTACAAAATATACGAGGGAGAGTACACCCATGAATCGGGGCTTTCGGTGGCTAAAAAGATTAAAAATCTTCCCGACGTTGTAGTATGTGCAAATGATTTGTTGGCTTATGGAGTTATAGAACATTTTAAATCAAAGGGCTTGAAAGTGCCAAATGATGTAAGCGTTACTGGATACGATGACATTGCTTTTAGTAAAATGTTCTCTCCACCCTTAACTACTGTGAAACAACCTATTTATGAAATGGGAAAAACGGCCGGAGAAATGATCTTTACAATACTTTCAAGGAAATCAGATCACACTCCTGTAAAACAGTTTGAGAACGAAATAATAATTCGAGAAAGTACGAGGAGGAGAAATTAAGTTGAAAAAGCAAGGCATATTCAATTCTCAGATATCATACTTTGTTGCTTCAATGGGACATAAAGATATGTTAAGTATAGTTGATATGGGTTATCCAATACCTAAAGATGCCACATTTGTTGACTTAGTTTTTGATAAAGGTATACCAAATTTTATTGATACTATCAAAATAGTTTTATGCGAATTAGAAGTTGAGAAAGTAATTATTGCTGATGAGATGGAAGCAAATAATCTTAAAAATTATCAAAAAGTGATCGATATATTTTCAAATATTGAGATAGAGAAAAAATCACATGAAGAGTTTAAAGATGTGGCAAAAAATTCCAAATTTTTTATAAGAACTGGAGAATGTACACCCTTTTCAAACATTATATTGATTTCAGGGGTGATTTTTTAATGTTATTAGAGATGGTAGATATTACAAAGACCTTCCCAGGGGTTGTGGCACTTGACAAAGTCAGTTTCAACTTAAAAGAAAAAGAAATACATGCCCTGCTCGGGGAAAACGGAGCCGGCAAAAGTACGTTAATCAAAATACTTGGTGGAATTTATCAGCCAGATAGCGGCGAGATAATTTTAAATGGGGAAAAAGTAATCTTTCGATCGCCGATAGAAGCTAAAAAAAGAGGAATAGCCATAATACACCAGGAATTAATGCTTGCTGAAAATTTATCGATTGCTGAAAATATATTTTTAGGAAAAGAGAAAGGCAATTACTTAAATATCGATTTTAAATCTATGGCTATCGAAGCAAAAAAATATCTGAATATGCTTGATTTTGATATCGACCCGAAAACAAAGGTTTCTAATCTAAACGTATCAGAAAAACAGTTGTTGGAAATTGCGAAGGCTATAGCATCACAAGCCGAAATTATCGTTATGGACGAGCCTACCGCTACAATTACCGAACACGAAACAAGTACTTTATTTAAGGTTATGAGGGATCTTAGAGAAAAAGGTATTTCTATTATTTTTATAACCCACAAACTTGAAGAAGTATATCAAATAGCTGATAGAGTAACCGTCCTTAGAGATGGTAAATTGGTAGGTTTTGGAAATTTAGAAGAACTAAACCAAGATGACCTGATAAAGATGATGGTAGGAAGGGAAATAAAAGATATGTTCCCTAAATTTAATAAGGTAAGAGATAAAATTGCCCTAAAAGTTGAGGAATTTGAAATTCCTGGTAAGGTTTACCCACTTTCTTTTGAAGTTAGAGAAGGGGAAATATTTGGAATAACAGGATTGGTTGGTTGTGGAAAATCAGAACTAGCATTAGGACTTTTCGGAGCATACAAATCAACTTTCAAAAACTTTATTGTTGATGAACAAAAGATAGAAGAGCTTAAGACTCCCTCTCAAGCTTTAAAAAAAGGTATAGTTTTGGTTCCTGAGGACAGAAAATCTCAAGGGCTTGTCCAGCTACTGACTGTTGTTGATAACATAACTATTCCAAATGCTGAAGAATTCGCTCCTATTTTCAATATTGATTGGAAAAAAGCTATAGAAGAGACTAAAAATCAGATCAAAAAATATAATATAAAAGTATCGTCTGACAAACAGAAGGTGAAAAATTTATCTGGCGGAAACCAACAGAAGGTTGTATTAGCAAAATTTTTGTTGAAACAACCAAAAATTGCGATCCTTGTAGAACCTACTCGAGGAATAGACGTTGGAGCTAAAATAGAAGTTTATAAGCTTATAAACGATTTAGCTAATAGAGGAATGGGAGTGATATTAGTGACTTCAGAGATTCCGGAAATTTTGGGGTTATGTGACAGAGTTCTGATAATGCACAGAGGAAGAAAAACAGCTTTATTGGAAAAGGAAGAAATGACACCAGAAAAAATACTAAAAGCTGGAATGGGGTTGGTTGAAATTGTTTAAATCTCTCTTAGTTTTTATGAGAAAAAATCCTGCCCTTGTTGGTTTTATCATTTTGTTTGTGGTACTTTCAATTTTTACAGACAGTTTTTTTAATCTCTATAATATCGTTAATGTCATTAGACAAGTTTCAATAATGGCTATACTCGGTTTCGGAATGACACTTGTAATAATTTCTGGAGGAATAGATCTATCTGTTGGTTCAACCTTTGCTTTTAGTGCTGTTGTTATGGCTTCCATAGTCAAAGATGGAAGAGTCCTATTAGGAATAATTGTAGGCTTATTAATTGGCGCAGCGATAGGGGCATTTAATGGAATTGTCATATCGAAAGGCAAGATTCAGCCTTTCATTGTAACATTAGCTACAATGGCTATAGGAAGGAGTTTAACCTTAGCATACACTGAAGGAATCCCCATATCACTTTTCCCCGATAGTTTTAGATTTTTGGGCAGAGGGGATATATTTGGTATACCAGTGCCCATTTTGATCATGTTAGGTATATTTTTTCTTTCCCTTTACATACTGAAAAAAACAAAGTTGGGATTGTATATATACGCAATTGGAGGAAATGAGGAAGCCACGAAACTCAGTGGAGTAAACGTAGATAGATATAAAACCGTTGTTTACATGTTGAGCGGACTTTTTAGTGCGATCAGCGCCATAATCTTGACAGCAAGATTGAACAGTGCTCAAGCCACTTTTGGACAAGGGTATGAACTTGACGCAATAGCAACAGTCGTTTTGGGCGGAGCAAGTTTAGCTGGAGGAAAAGGTGGAGTGTTAGGAACGTTGTTTGGTGCCCTTCTTCTGGGAACAATTAACAACGGAATGAACTTGATGAATATTTCCCCATTTTATCAAGATTTAGTTAAAGGAGTCATAATACTGTTAGCTGTTCTTTCAGAAAAAGAGGAATAAAACCATTTTTCGATAGGCGAAGGGATAATGCTTCCACTTTCCTGTTGGGTGGGGAGCGGGGGAAGGGCGCTGAGAAAAACATATCAAAGGAGGTAGAGAAAGATGAGAAAGGTGTTAGTATTTGTTTTGTTAGTACTGTTTGTTTCAACGTTTAGTTTTGGAGTAAAGATAGGTTTATCGGTTTCAACATTAAACAACCCATTTTTTGTAGACTTAGTAAACGGTGCAGAAGATAAAGCTAATGAATTAGGGATAGAACTGTTGGTAGTTGATGCCCGAGACGATCCAGCAAAGCAACTAAACGATATAGAAGATCTGATATTACAAAGAGTCGACATGATTTTAGTAAATCCTACTGACAGCGACGCTATTGTAGCAGCTATTGAAGAAGCAAACGACGCTAAAATCCCAGTAATAACTGTTGATAGAAGTGCAAATGGTGGAAAAGTTCTAGTTCACATAGCTTCAGACAACATTGCTGGAGGAAGGATGGCAGGTAGTTTCATTGCGGAACAATTAGGAGGAAAAGGAAAAGTCATAGAATTGGTCGGAGTTCCGGGAACTTCTTCTGCAAGAGAAAGAGGCCAAGGTTTCAACGAAGAAATATCGAAATATCCTGGTATTGAAGTCGTAGCCAGACAAACAGCAAACTACAATAGGGCTGAAGGATTAACTGTTATGGAAAACCTACTTCAGGCTTATCCAGACGTAGACGCCGTTTTTGCTCATAACGATGAAATGGCTTTGGGTGCATTGGAGGCAATAAAGGCTGCTGGTAAGTTACAAGACATCATTGTTGTGGGATTTGATGCCACTCCCGATGCATTAGCTTCTGTTGAAAAAGGTGAACTTAGTGCAACAATAGCTCAACAACCTTACAAAATGGGAGAACTGGCAGTTGAAAAAGCTTATGAATATTTGAGTACAGAGACAATTTACTTCCCCGTTCCACTTCAATTAGTAACAAAATAACTTAAAAAGGGGCGTTATGCCCCTTTTACTGAAATTATTCAAAGGAGAGATAGGCCAATGATCGCTGTTATTGGTAGCAGTAACATGGATATTGTATTCAACGTTGAACATTTTACACTTCCTGGAGAAACCCAAAAAGCCCTTTCGTTAGACTTTTATTTTGGCGGTAAAGGGGCAAATCAAGCCGTTGCAGCTGCTAAGTTATCTGAAAAGCCTGTTTACTTTTGTAGTTGCCTAGGTGATGACGAATATGGGAATCAAATTTCTCAAAACTTTAAAAAGTATAAAATAGAAGGTTATTACGTGCAAAAGAATGAAAGAACAGGTAGAGCTTATATAGAGGTTGATAAAAATGGTGAGAATAGAATAATTATCTTCTCAGGTGCTAACGATAAGGTGGATAAGGAGAAAATAGATAAGTTTTTTGATAAATATGGTGATGAAATAGATATTTGTTTATTGCAAAATGAAATTCCCATCCAAAGCGTTGAGTATGCTATTTCTAAGTTAAAAGAAAAAGGAATAACTGTTATTTACGATCCCGCTCCTGTTAGAAGTACAAAGATGGAAAGTTTAAACGGTATAGATTTCTTAAACCCCAACGATAAAGAGTTTATGTTCCTTTGTGAAAAAGAAAAGATAGATTTCGACGAAAACAACCTTGCTAAATCAATGCTTGAATTTAAAAGAATTAGTAAGGTAAAAAATTTAATTGTGAAGATGGGAGATAAAGGGGTTAAATACATTGATGAAGATGAAAACTTAGGGAAAATTGAACCCCTAAAAGTAAACCCAGTTGATAGTACCGGTGCTGGAGACATCTTTAATGGAGCCTTTGCCGTAGCCTTTTCAGAAACAAAGGATTTACAGAAAAGCCTTAACTTTGCCAATACCGCTGCCGCAATTTCTGTTGAAAGAAAAGGAGCCCAGTCTTCAATCCCTAAAAGAGAAGTAGTATTAAAGCGTTTGTCATGAATTATTACTGTACAACTGATGTAAAATGCCGTTTTTCCTCAAAGGAACGAATAATTTATACATAAAAATCAGTGCCGCGGTATAAAACACGGAGCTAATTAAGAACAAATAAGTATAACCATTGGGTAATACACTTACGATTCCGAATATGAAAGCAGCCAAAGATCTTGTCAAAAAATTGGCAGCATTCCTCAGGCTATATATCGATGTGACTCTGTTCTTTGGTAGTGCACTCAAAACAGAGGATGTTTCCACAGGGTTGGTCATATTCATAAAAGTGAATCTCAAAGCGTAAATACCAATAAAAATAAAAGGATTTCGGATAAAACCCAAACTTATAATCAACGGAATAACTATCCCATTTAAAATGAACGTATATTTAAAAGGGCCAAATCTTTTGCCAAGTACTGGTGAAAGGGCAGAGCCAGCAGCGGCCCCAAATTGTGCAATTGATAGAGATATACCTATCAAAGAAGGGGACATGTTAAATAGGTCTTTATATATAATATTCCCAAAATTGACAAACAATCCCGCTCCAAAAGATATTGCTGCCGTTCTTAAAAGATAGTACTTTAAAATGTATTTTTCTTCTTTGTTGTATTGGGAAAAGTCTAAAACTTTTTGAAGGGTGACTCTTTTATCTCTAACGCTTTCGGGTAATTTTCTTAATAATATGGGTGATATGGCATAACATATCCCTGTTATGTAAAGAGTCAACCCTAAACCCAGATATTCTCCCATAAAACCACCTACGAAATTCCCTAAAACACCGCTAGCCATAAAAATAGCAAAATTGTATCCAAAAGCAGCTCCTCGAGTTGAACTATCGGTAACATCCATCAGATAAGAATCCAAAAGTAATCTCCTAGAGGTCATGAATCCACCATTTAAAAATCCAAGGATTAATAAAATATTTTTATAGGGAAACGTACTTCTGATCAATAATAGAATGCCAAAACTTATGGAAGATATAATTATCATTTTTTTCTTTCCGATTCTATCCCCCAGGATCCCTATTAAGATCCCTAGGATGGCAGCACCCAACATCTCAAAAGAGGTCATTCGACCAATGAACTGATTTGTATAACCCAAATCTCTTAAAAATAAATTAAAAACAACCCTATAAATTGCCCAAAAAGAGCTACTTATGGACGAAAAAATAAGCAGATTAATAACCTTTTGCGTCAGTTTACTCACCTCAATATAGTTAGCTTATCTAACTATATTGTACCACCATTTTTTAGAATCTTTTTGGAATTTACATTAAATTTCTTTTAAAAGCAAGATATGTTACTATCCGCTCTTGGTTCGGTGCCCCCTATCAGTACACCATCGTCCGTTCTATATATGAATTGTCCCCTTCCAAAATTAGAAGGATTTAATGAAATTTCTATTTGATGACCTTTATCTATTAAAGACTCAAGGATATACTTTGGAAATTCTTTTTCTACCATAATTTCCTTGCCCTTTACACATTGCCATCTTGGAGCATCTAAAGCTGCCTGAGGATTCAAATGAAAATCAATAAAATTATTAAGAAATTGTAGATGACCTTGTGGTTGCATGTACCCTCCCATAACTCCAAAAGGCCCTATCGCTTTGTTCTCTTTGGTTATAAATCCAGGTATAATCGTATGGTATGGCCTTTTTAATGGTTTTAAACAGTTGTGATCCTCTTCATTCAAAGAAAAACTTGTTCCTCGGTTTTGAAGGCTTATACCAGTATTTGGAACTACTATTCCAGAACCAAATCCCATATAGTTACTTTGAATGAAAGAAACCATATTTCCGTCTTTATCCGCGGTTGCAAAGTAAACCGTTCCTCCGGAATATGGATCTCCAGCCTCTGGTAATAGTGCATATTCACCTATAAGATTTCTTCGCTTTTTTGCATATTCTTCTGATAAAAGCGATTCTACTGATACTTTCATCTCTTCTATATCAGTAATATATTTCAATCCTTCGCTAAAAGCTAACTTTAAGGCTTCTATTTGCTTATGGTAACTTTCTGGATCTTCTTTACATCTCATTTCAAAGCCTTTTAGTATGTTCAAAGCCATCAAAACAATTATACCTTGTCCATTTGGTGGTAATTCCCATACGTCAAATCCCCTGTAATTTACACTAAGTGGTTCTACCCATATAGGTTCAAAACTTTCTAAATCTTCTTGGCAAAAGTAGCCCCCCGTCTTTTTTGAAAATGTAACCATCCTTTCTGCCAACTCTCCAGAATAAAAACTTTTTGCTTTTGTCTCAGCAATTAATTTTAGAGTCTCGGCGTGATAAGTTGATTCCCAAATTTCTCCAACATCAGGTGCCTTCCCATTCGGGGCAAATACTTCAAACCATGTTTTAAAAATTTCTCCCTTAAACTCTTTTTTATACCTTTTAAAAGCGCTCTGCCATGATTTTGCTGTCACAGGCGAAACAGGGAAACCTTCACTTGCATATTTTATGGATGGTTCTAATAAGTCTTCAAAAGGAAGGACACCAAATCTATCAGACAAAGTTGCCCAAGCAGCCGGAGCACCTGGAACAGTTACTGATTCCCAACCAAACGGAGGTATTTTTTCAAACCCTTTTTCTTTCATTAGTTCCAAGGTGAGATTTTTTGGAGCGTATCCGCTGGAATTCAATCCATATAGTTTACCGTCTTTGTAAAGTATAGCGAAGGCATCGCTACCTATACCGTTGGAAGTAGGTTCCAAGACGGTCAAGCCTGCTGCCACTGCAACAGCCGCATCGAAGGCATTACCACCTTTTTTTAAAATATCTATACCTATCTCAGAAGCTAATGGGTTTGTTGTTGTTACCATTCCGTTTTTCGCATAAATGGGGATCCTTCTTGATGGATAAGCAAATTTTAATGGATCAAACATCTGAACTACCCCTTTCTTTTAATCTAATTTTAAGGAACGTAGTCTATTATACCATTGAAAGCAAACAAATTAAAGGGGCGTAGATATAAGTTTTCATAAATAGTACAATGGGTTATTTCAGGAGGTGACGTAATTATGATAAAAGCTACAAAATTCACTAGCATATTATTAATTTTTCTATTGTTTGTTTTTTCATCTTTTGCAAGTAATACGTCTTACACTGGATTTACCGATTTGGATAATTTGTCTTTAGTTTCTTCAACTCATGGTAATCTCAATTTAATGGAATTGATTGGCGAAATGGAAGTGGATCAAAAAGAAAAATCAACGATTACGATAGGTGTATATTATTTAGCTTCTACAGATGATTACACTGTAAAAATTAAAGAGTTAAATGATCTAAACTATAACCAAGACTATAATTCAGCTTTTAACGCAATGGCAAGTACATCACACAACCGATCTAAAAGTCATTCTGACAAATTTATCAAATCAGATCCAAACGTCAAAAACAAAAATTATAAAAACGATTACTCTTATAAAAACGATTTAACAAACAAGTTTGTTCAAAAAAACAGTAGGTTAGATTACATAGTTTCTCTTAATCTTTTAAAACAAAGTACACCGGATTTCATCGAAATTCAACAAAATGTATTTATTTTTTCTTAGAGATATAAAATAAATGTGATACAATAAGCACTAAAGATTAGTGGGGTTTTTTTATCATAGTTTCTATAAAATCTCAGAGAGGAGGGAAAAAAGATGAAAAAGGTTTTTGCAACGTTGTTGGTAGGTATGTTGGCTGTTTTTAGCTTCGCTGCATTTGAAGTCACAGGTGGTTATGTGAATGCATCGTTAGCGGCTAGTGACACAGATGTTGCAACATCTGTGATGATGCATGGTGTTAGTGTTGGTGCAAACTATCTGTACGATGAATTAGGTGTAGAAGGTGGAGCGTTGTTAGTCGGCGGTTCTTTTGATTATTATTTTCCAGCAGAATTTGTCAATGAAAGTGATGTAGCTACAGATTTATCTCAAATGAGTTTAGGTGTCAACGCTGGTTACAGACAGAGCTTAAACGCTTTCTTGCCAGACTTACCATTTGGAATGTATGTACAAGGTTTGTTTAACTATTCCTTCGGATTAGGAGACGTTGTAACAAGCAGTTTAGGTTTCGGCGGTGGAGCTGGAGCAAACTTCGTAGTTCAAAACCTCAATATGAATGTAGGTGCAGATGTCTTATTTGAAAAACCAACAGTAGCTGAGGATTATGACGAAGTTTATAAGAGTGAGTTCCAGTTGAGACCAAAATTCAAGGTTTACGCAGGCGTACAATTCTAATTTAAAAGTAAACAAAATAACTTAAAAACCTCCTTACGGAGGTTTTTTATTTTAATTTTTTTCTCATTTCGATAGCGACTATTCTATACCCTGATTTTAAAAAGAGAGTTTCTAAAAACCTCAAAAATTTTGGTAAAGTAACAACTCTCTGTTTTTGAAACCCTTTCATCAAATTAATGTTTGTCTCGTCGAATCCAAGGTTTTTATACATATTATACGCAACTTTGTTATTCCCAAAAACATTCAATTCAAGAAATTTTACCTTTTCTTTTTTTAATATTTCTTCTAATTCTTTTATAGCGCTCTTTGCAAATCCCCTTTTTTGATACTTAGGAAAAATCCTAATATCGTATATAAACGCTTTTTTAGAACTGTAATTGACAAAAACCCATATTCTTCCAACGTGTTCATTATTAGTGCTTATAACATTATAACCGTAGTTTTTCCCTTTTTTCATATCTTCGTTCCAGATGGTATCAATTTGATCCTCAGCTCTCACCAAGGCTTCTTGGTATGGAATCAACAAATTCTCAGCCAAAACTTTTGAATATTCTTCGTACATTTTCTTTTTGTATATTTCAAACTCTTCTTTGCTCATTAATTCGAGCTTCGTTACCGACACCTCCAAAAGATGTTATCTTTTCCCGCCCACCACCCCATTAGGAATTACTTAAAATTAGCTACTTCAGGAATTATCTAAAAAGTATCTTTAGGAATATCTAAAAAAGTAGCTTAAGGAATTATTAAAAAAGTTTTTTAAGAGATTATGCAAAAAAGCTAAATAAGGGATTATGTAAAAAATTATTATCTTTTCCCGCCCGCCGCCCTATAAGGAATTACTTAAAATTAGCTACTTCAGGAATTATCTAAAAAGTATCTTTAGGAATTATCTAAAAAATTGCTATCTTTTCCCGCCCACCGCCCCATAAGGAATTATTTTAAAAATTCTAGTTAAGAATTCATTCCTAAAATATTGAAGGCGTTTTTAGTTATTTCGGAATATTTCTTAAATAAGCTTAAATCCACTTCTTCTCTATTCGAACTTCCGTGATTATCGGTCGCTAAAAAATCCACCAAGTAATTATCAAAATAATATTTACCTTCTTGCGTCTTTAAACCTTCAAAATTGACTTGGAAGAGTACACCCATTTCTTTCATTCTTTGAATGATGTCTTTGCTTTCATATAACCATTTGTATCTTTCCACATGTACGAGAATAACTTCATAACCATCCAATTGTAAATTAAATATCGAATCGAGGGCATAAATAGGCATAGGTTGTGTTGGAAATTCTATCAAGATAAAGGAATTAAACGGAATAAAATCTTTGTAATCTGGAGTTAGATATAATTCAGAGGCAAGATAAGTCCTTAAACCAATTTCATTTTTTATTCTTTCTTTTACCTTTTGATAAACTTCTTTGATGATGGTTATATCTGTTTTAACAGAAGGATGGTTAACGTGTGGCGTAAAGATAACATCGGTAATTTCGTTTTCTCTATACCTTCTCAGTTCATTTAATGTTTCTTCAATAGTTTTTATACCATCATCAACTCCAGGTAATAGATGACAATGAATGTCAATATACATTTTATTTTATCCCCTTTATCGCCCTTATGTTCTGGTTTTGCTTCTCCTCCTCCTTTCCTTGCTTTTCTCCCCGTCATCAGAGTAATAATAATAGTAGTAGTAATTAGAAGATTTTTCGTTTACATCATTTATAACCGTTCCAATAAGTTTTAACCCCGATGTTGTTATGTTTTCAATTGCAGCTTTTAAAGTTGGTTTCAAAGTTTGTCCATAACGGGTCACTAATACCAGTCCATCTGAATATCTAGATGCGATCATAGCATCAGGGGCAACCATTATTGGTGGAAGATCAATAATGACCTTATCGTAATACTCCTTGAGTTTATCGAGTAGATCTTTAAATTCATTTGAAGTTAATATAGAGGTAGGATTTGGAGGTAAAGTTCCAACAGGTAAAACAAAAAAGTTATTGAGAGACTCAAACGGCTTCTTTACAGATTGTTCTATAGAAACTCCTCTCAATAAATGGTTAACTAGCCCTACATTCTTACTTTTTAAATTCAAAATCCTTTCAACTCTGGGTCTTCTCATATCGGCGTCTATCAACAAGGTTTTGTTACCGCTTTGGGCGTAAGAAATAGCAACATTGGCAGCAGTCATTGTTTTACCTTCAGCGGGGCCACCACTGGAAAAGGTAATAACATTAGGTTCTTTAGCATTAGAAAAGTTAATATTGGAAGCCAGCATCTTGTAGGCTTCGGAGATTGGTGAGACTGGATCCCTTAATACTATTAATTCATCTTTTGTTTCGTTGTCTACATGCAAATGAGGAATTCTACCAAGAACAGGGTACCCCTTAACTATCATTTTCAATTCATTTTCATCTTTAACCTTTTTATCCAGATACTCGATGAGAAAAACTACAAGTATACCTAAAAAGATCCCTAAAATCCCTCCTATTGCGGCAGTCAGAGTTTTATTTGGTTTAACAGCATTTGGGGAAACAAAGGCAGGGTCTATTATACTTGCAGTCCCAATTACACCTGCTTCAGCAATCTTAGCCTCTTCTAATTTTTCTAAAAGAAGAACATAAAGATTTTCTTTTACTCTTACCTCTCTTTCGTAATTCATAAGTCTTTGCTCCAATGCAGGTAATTGCTTCAATTGGGATTGATATGTGTTTCTTAACGTTGTTAAAGATTGTATTGTGCCTTGAAGAACTTGCTGCCCGGCTTGTTCTTGGATCAATTGTGAATACAAGCTAATATACATTGGATTAGCGGTTTTTACTTGGGAAGTTACAATAGTACTTATCTCATTTTTTAGCATCTCTTGGGCTTGATTCAGCTCTTCCTTTAATCTCAAAACTTCAGGATCACTAGGAGATTTAGTACCTTCCAAGCCTGCGAGCTGAACCTGGATATTAACTATTTGATTTCTTAAATTACTTACGACTGGATTTATCGAAATTGTTTCAGATGAAATGATTTCTTGATCCATACTTTTTAAGGTATCATTCAATGTTTGCAGTCTTATCTTTGTTTCTTCCATTTGGATCTGATAAGTGTTTATCTGTTGATCGAAGGAAACCAGAAATTGTAATATAAATTTTGCCCTTTCATCTAACAAAAAGATATTATTTCCCTCTTTAAAATTTCTGAGATTGTCTTGAGCAGCGTTCAAATCGCGTTCAGCTAGTGGAATTTGCTCTTCTATAAACCTTCTTCTTGCCGTGTACTCGATTTGAGACAAGCTTCTTAACAAATCGTTATACACAATTGCTAAATTATCAGCAATACTTTTTGCAAGTTCCTTGTCTTCACTTTGAACAGATATCCGTACGATATTTGTATCGTTAACAGGTGAGACTGTGATCATTCCTTCGAGAGCACGAACTACACTGTTTCTTGTGACCTCTTGTGGGTTTTCAGCTTTTGCTTGAAAATATTCCATTAAGTTTAAATTGTCGATTACTTTTTCTAGATTTCTTCTACTTTTTATCAATTCAATTTCTGTCGATATCTTAGATGAAGTTATCCCCATCTGTGTACCAAAAATATCTGAAACCGAACTTTGTTGAGAGAGGTCAATATTCATGGTTGTATTTGCTTCATAAATAGGAGTAGTGTTAAAAAGGTAGATTAGGGTAATTACTACCGTTAAAACAACGGTTAAAAAAAACCACCAGAATCTTTTTTTGAATATCTTTAAAATATCCTCGAATGTTAATTCGTTTTCCATATTTAACCCCCTAGGGGAGCTTTAACGTTCTTCATGCAGGAATACTAAATTCTCCCATAAAATCATTATACCAAAATAAATGAAATTTCTTTAATCTTTAGTTGAACTTTTATTTTTTCACATAAACAACGGTGGGATCCTTCTCTTTTTTGAAAATCTCCTTTATATCTTCCAAGTTTGTTGTTTTTTCTTCTATAAATATAATAATCTTTTCTAAATCATCTCTGTATAGTATATAATCACCGTTGTTGAAATTGTCAAACATGATAAAAGCCTCATTAGTGTTTTTAAACTTTTCAAACTTTTCAAATTTTTCTTTGTAATCTTCATTTCCCTTTGAAGTAAAATACTCTGTTTTATTAGGTTTTATGGTATTTAAGATGTTGTAAATTCTTTGAGAAAGGTTCTGGGCAACTGAAAAATTCCCCAAAAATAGCAACCCGAACTTTTTAAAATCTTTTTTATAAACATAATTAACTATTTTCTCAGCATCGTTTGAGTCATCTAAAATAATGTCAGGAACCCCAAATAAACTTTCAAATTCATATAGATCTTTCACTGTTTTATCGCTTGCTTCTCTTACAAAAACACCCAAAATTCCTAAGAATATTGCTAATACCCCTCCAATAGCTAAAGTGAGGGTGGTATTTGGTGATACAGGATTTTCTGGTATGTAGGCTGAGGTTATTACTTTGAATTTGTTATCGTATAGTGATGCCTTCATCCTTTCTTGTTCTAAGGCAGTTAGTAAAGTATTATATCTAGCTTGAAGGATAGTTTGCTGTTGTTTTAACAGAAAATATTCGTAAAGAATGGGAGAGCTTTTCGAAATCTCATCATCTATAACTTGAAGCATGTTTTCATACACCTGCTTGGTCACATCGAATAGTTGGAGTTGTGTAATTATCCCTGTGTATTCGTTAAAAGTTCCCATATCGATCGATGCAAGAAAGTTTAAGTCGTTGGAAAAAATCGCTTCAAGATTCGTTTTCAGTTCGTTTTCTAAAACCGTTATTTCCGCTTCCAAAGCTCCAATTCTTGGAGAACTAGGGGAATTTAATTTTAAAGTTTCTAATTCTATTTTGTCACTTACTAATTTAGATTTTATATCCTTAACAGGCGTGTCTTTTTCTGTGTTTGTTAGTATAAACTCTTTAGTTTCTGGACTCAGATTGAAAATATTATCTTCTATAGCTTGCTTTCTGATTTCTAATTGGTTTTTCTCGGCGTCTAATTTCAGTATATTCATATAGGTTTCTGAGTAATAACTAATTAAACTGTCGAATGTTCCCGATGAAGTTGAGGAAGAGGCTACCAATTTATTTTCAGTTTGGAAATCCAAAACCTCTTTATTTATCTGATCATATTGCTGAGAAACATCTTCAAATAACGTTTCAACTTGATTCAAATAAGACTGTGAATCCTCAAAATAAAGGTTTTTTGCATATTCGGTGTAGTAAGAATATACAAGTGAGACAACCGAAGCAGCCATAGTTGGATCGGAACTTTGGTAACTTATTTCTATCATATTGGTATCTTGAACATTTTGTATATTTATACCTTCTTTTAGTGAATCAATGAGGTCTCTTTCTGTTACTTCTGTGCCTCTTAACCTTGCAATTAATCCTTTGTTTTCATTTGCTTTTTCTACAAGGTTGAGCTCTTTTACAACGTTTGCCAACACCCAATCGGATTTCATCCTTTCAATTTCGGTAGTTAAACCTGAATCAGAGGGTTGGCTGATTCCTAACAAGTTTGCTGCAGAAGACATAGACCCTAAAGAGACACTTGGTTGGGAAGAACTTGATTTGTACTCTATAACCTGCTTTGCTTCATACGTGGGAGTTGCAACGAAAAACAGATAAAACGCTGTTAAAAAGATAGTTAAGAGGAAAATAATTAGAAAAGTCCATTTTCTTCTTTTAAAAATTCTGAGTATGTCTGAAAAGGTTAGTTCTCTTTCTTCTTCCATTTCCATCCTCCAATTTTTAGTTATTTTTTACTGTGTTTAGGCTCTTTTAGCGCCCCTTCGCCCCGCTTCCCACCCTTTATTTTATTCTATGCAAAATATTCTACCATATGGTAGACTTATTTCAAAAGTATTTTTTTATGTTCATAATAAAATCTTTTTTGTACTGCATCAGCTCGCATAAACTTCTGAACTGGCAAGAAGAGCAATCATAATATTTTTCTCCTGTTTTTGCGTTGTTGTATTTATCATGCATTTCCTCTAAGAACCTTCTTATTTGTCTTTCTTTTACTGCTATAGGGGTAAAATTAGATTTATTGATGTTTTGAAAAACTTTCTCTAACCACCTGTAGAATTCATTAATATCAAAAGATACGTATTTTGCTCTAGCCTTATGTTTTTTATATATAATCTTGCCTTTCTGTATTTTTATAAAATTACTATTTTTATGATCTTTCTTCTTTGATACTACTTGAAACTTTAGATACACGTCAGTATTTGCTAATTTGTTTTTCCATTCTTCATTATTTAATAAGGTTAGATAATAAATTAGCAATTGTTCGCTTTGGAAATTTTTTGACCTTTTGTAATCCATAATTGAGTACGCTCCTGGTAATAGCTGATCATCGAATTCATCAAGAAAATATGAGTAGTTACCGTTTAAAAGATCTACCCTGTCTATTCTAGAGGTTAAGTCTACATCATGAAAATTCCCGATATTTATCTTTGAATTTACCTCTAACTCTGTAGCTATAACTTGAGAATAAGTAAGATCTATACCTTTTTTGAAATGGACATACTTTCGATGTATGTCTTCTATGCTTTCTAAAATATCTTCTGTTATTATTTCACTTTCCACGTCTTTTATGGCTTCATAAGTGTGTAAAAAATCGTCTGTATACTCCTCCCAAACATCTTCAATGATATTTTTTATCTCTTCTTTCAATTCTTCTTCGTTAAGAATTTTTTGGGACATAACTTCATAATTTTTGTATTTGGAAAATATTTCTTTCATCACCCTGTGCTTTATAAGTCCATCAAAAAACTTTTCAAAATCTTTATCTCCATTTAATCTGCCTTCAATTCCAAGATAATACTTAAAAGGACAATCCACATAAGTAGTTATTTTTGTATGGCTTAACCGCCCAAGGTCGGTATTTTTATATAATTGCCAGCCTGGATTAGTTATCTCTTTTTTTAATCTTTCAATATCAGTGTGGTGTTTACTTTGTAAAAATTCTTTCTTCCCGTTCAATATGTAATAAATAGTAGCTTCTGCATCAGAGAATATATTCTCGGGATCTTTTGGTAGGATTTCTTTTTTAGAGAGGAACTTATTCGAATATTTGACGTTTTTAAAGTTATTCCTAAACTCTTTTTCGTATGGAGAGGGTAGTATTGGTTCACCACTTAGTTTAGCGTTTGGATATGTAAATACTATATTATCAGCGAAGATCATCGAGATAAACAAGTTTCTTCTACTGATCTTTTCTGAATGCTTGGCGATTGAGGTCCCTTCGTTACTCATAGATGTAATGAAAGGATTGATCTTTATTGAAGGGTAGTTTTCTTCGGTGAAACCGACAATATATTTGTACTTTTTCTTTACAAATCTTGAGTCTTCAAGGCTCATTATTTCTACTGTATTATCGTACCTTTCGGATTCTCTATACGTTTCAATCTGAATAAGAGAAGAAAGTATTTTGTAGAACTTTTCAATTCCTAAATTTTTATTTGACTTTAGAATTTTTTCCAAATTTTCTTCGACGTTGAATACTAGTGTTTCGAAGGCTTTTAATGCATTTAATTGACTCTCAATGGGGAGTACATCCTCGTATGTTTCCAGTATGTTGAAATGAGATAGGTAAGTATCTATCCATTCTTTCACCAACTCTCTGTAATCAGAAACACTGAAGTACCTTTTTCGATCTTTGCTTTTTTGGATATCTTCTAAAAGAGAAAATATGTTTCCAAGACATTTTTTTAATTCCCTTAAGTCTTTGAGTTCTTCACTTATTCTTTCTATTTCTTCTGTACCTTTAAGTTGAGAATTTCTTTTTTCTATTTCTTTCTCAATAGTATTCAGCCATTTTTCTTTTCGGTTTTTGAGT
Source organism: Petrotoga halophila DSM 16923 (assembly GCF_002924615.1). Classification (NCBI taxonomy): domain Bacteria; kingdom Thermotogati; phylum Thermotogota; class Thermotogae; order Petrotogales; family Petrotogaceae; genus Petrotoga; species Petrotoga halophila. The sequence goes on from NZ_JALY01000131.1 coordinate 59,719, forward strand.
GAGGATTTTTGTATGTCGTAGAATAAGTTTAAATGCTTTAAATAATTTTCTATCTGCTCCATTGTCAGCTCAGTTACTCCTCCGTAACCACTTTCAATCATCGCCAAAATATCTTCAACTTCGCAACCTCTGACCAGTGTTTTAATCGGTTGAAGAAGAATCAAAACTATTTGGCTTTCGTTTAGCGGAACATCGTTTTTGAACCTGTAAGGTACCTTGGCATCTTCCAAATAATCCGCCAATAATTTTGCAGTAGAATTATTGGGAACAACGACCCCCAAATCATCAGGTGAAAGATTTTCACTTATCAATCTTCTTTTTATTTCTTTTGTAAGTGTTTCTATTTCAGAAACATCGTTGTTCATTGGAAAGATCTCAATATTGGTATTTTCAAAAATCCGTTTTAAGCCTTTCCTTTTCGATTGGAACTCAAACCCTTCATTTTTTAAAAAGTTGTGTATGTTAGTTATTGAATCAAAACTTCTGTCTTCTATGTTGACCCAAGTGATAAAATGGACCTCTTCAAATAGATCAAATAAAGCTTTAAGTGTTTTATTAACGGCTGGAGAAATATCAAAAAAACCCGAAATAACGACCCTTTTTCCTATATATTTTTTCCCTTCTTCTTTCAATCTAGTAGGTAAAATCTCATAAAACCATTTGTACACACTAACGGGATCGTAATTTCTTTGATATTTAATAGACATATCGAACTTCGTTTCTAAAATATCTTCGAGTTTTTTTTCTAATTTTGTGTAAAGCATGTACAAATTAGAATTGTTATCTATAGAATCATCAAGCAACTTGTATTCTTCAGCGGATTCAACGATTTCTTCATCTTCAACCCTTGAAATTTCCCATTTTTTCTCAAAAATATCTAATATGTACTCGACCGATTTTTGAGATTTGGATATAACGTTTAGATATTCAGAAAATTCTTCGTCTTTTTTCTCTTCTTCTATTAAATCCATTATCTCATTTTCGATGTATACCTTCAAAAACTCTCTATCCAGTATTACAGATTGTGGTTGGTATGTTTTTAGCGTCTCAGTCACATATTGGTTTATAACCCTGAAGGCATCACGATTTATAGTTTTTTTTGTTTGTGAGGCAATATATTCTGCCACTTGCTTCACATAAAAACCAGAAGGCCCTAGAAACAAAAAGTTCAGAGGGTCTTCGTTGTAAAAAGGAAGTATAAGATCTCCAACGTTTTTAAAATGTTCTGGATTTAAGTCAAACAAATAGACCTTTTTCATTTTTTCTACCAGCTTTCTATTTCGTTTCTCACTTCATCGAAGTTGTATTCAAATTTGTAAGTCCTATTTTCTCTTTCGTTCCCAAAGAAATCCTTTTCTATATAATCATAGTTGCCAAGGTTATATTTGTATTCTATTTCAGTATTTGGAGGCATTCTTAGAGTCAATTGGTAGGTTCCATCATCCATTTTTTCAAACCTATAATTTTCATCTCCCACCAACCAATTGTTGAAGTTCCCCATCATATAAATTGAAGCATCTTCTGGTGTATCTTCTGGAACGGAAGTAATTATAAAAGTGACTTCGAACAAATTTTCATCTTCTTCTGAAAACGAAGGTATTTCTGGGGCTGTTGTAGGAGATGGCTGAGCTGTTGTCGAGGCTTTTTGTGAAGAAAAACCAAAAAGCAAAAGAATTATTGCAAAGGGAAGTAAGATTTCTAAAAACCCTTTCAACTCTTTTTCACCTCTTTCATGTTGTAACTCTGTTTTCAGTTAATTATATCATATTTATTATCTTAATTCACATAAAGATTTTTAAGGTAATTGTTATTTAAATTCTTAAACAAATATCATTTGTTCACGAAACTTATGGTATAATCTAAAAGGTTATTTTGGCCCAAAAAAATAAAAAAGGAGTAAAAACATGACAAAATTTCAACAAATGGGCCTTTCTGATAACATACTCAGCGCGATTGATAGAAAAGGGTACGAAGAACCAACTCCTATCCAAGAAAAGGTTATCCCCCTTCTTTTATCTGGTAAGAATAATGTAATCGGTCAGGCTCAAACTGGTACGGGAAAAACTGCAGCATTTGGTATACCTCTAATTGAAAGATTAGAAGAGAAAGCAAACGACGTTCAAGCTTTAGTATTAACTCCCACGAGAGAGTTAGCTTTACAAGTTTGTAACGAAATCGACTCATTGAAGGGAAACAAAAGATTGAACCTTCTCCCCGTGTATGGAGGAGTTTCAATCGGAAATCAAATCAGAACCCTTAAGAGAAAAGTAGATTTAGTAGTAGGTACCCCAGGAAGAATAATAGACCATTTGAACAGAGGTACTTTAGATATTAGCAAAATTAAGTATTTGGTCATTGATGAAGCCGATGAAATGCTAGATATGGGTTTTATAGAAGATGTGGAGACGATACTCTCAAAAACTAATAAAGAAAAGCAAATTTTGATGTTTTCAGCTACGATGCCTCAAAGGATTATTACCCTTGCTAGAAAGCATATGGGGAATTTTAAAACCGTAACTACAGTTCAAGAAAACAAAGAGGACATAACGGTAAAGAAGGCAAAACAAATTTATTACATGATTTCTGAGTCTGATAAAATAGAACTTTTGAGTAGGCTTATAGATATAGACACTAATTTTTACGGTCTTGTATTTACTAAAACAAAAGTCCAATCAGAAGAAATCGCAAACAAATTAATCAAAAAAGGTTACGAAGCAGAAGCACTAAATGGAGATGTCTCTCAAAATCAAAGGGAAAGAATAATGGACAGATTTAAGAGCAAACGGATAAAAATTTTAATAGCCACAGATGTTGCAGCCAGAGGTATAGATATAGACAATCTTAAATACGTGATCAATTATTCTCTTCCACAAAATCCAGAAAATTACATACACCGTATAGGAAGAACTGCGAGGGCTGGAAATGAGGGTACAGCTATTACTTTTGTCACACCGAGCGAGTATAGAAAATTTATGTTCATCAAGCATTCCTCAAAAGCCTTAATAGAAGAAGCTAAAATACCACAAGCCAAAGATATTGTTAACGCAAAAGTTGAAAAAATAAAAGATGAGATCATATCTAATCTTTCCAAAGATATAGATCCTATTTACGAAATCTTGGCAGAAACAATCTTAGAGGAAACTGACCAAGAGCCGAGTCAAATAATTTCTTCTATTTTAAAGTATTTTTACGGTGGAATCTTGAAAGAAGAAAATTATAGCAAAATAAAAGAAGTTAAAAACTCTTCAAAAAGAAAGGACCAAAGGTTATTTGTTGCATTAGGTAGTTTAAGTAAAATGACACCAAGAAAACTTGCTGAATTCATAGAAAAGGAAACTGGTGTAAATAGAAAAAAAATAAAAGATATACAAATAATGGATAAATTTTCTTTTGTGACAGTTCCTTCCGAACAAGCTGAAGCAATAATAGAGATCTTTAAGCAAAAATCAAATAGAAAAAGACCACTAGTAGTACAAGCTAAGTCCAAAAGAAATTAGAAAGTGAAGTCACAAATGGATTATGGGAACAATTAGTTCGAACTAGAAGCATTTTTAACCGCTTCGTATACGTTCAAATGTAATCTTTTATCATAAGCTTCGGGTAAAATCCTATTAGGAGTAGGAATACATGAATTTGAAATTGCGAGTATTGCAGAATGGAGCATTTTTTTAGTTATTTTTGATTTTTCCTCTATCGCTCCTTTCATTATTCCAGGAAAGGCTATGAGATTGTTGATTTGGTTAGGATAATCTGATCTGCCAGTTGCCACTATACTTGCCCCGAAGCTTTTTGCTAATATTGGATCTATTTCCGGTAAAGGGTTGGCAAGTGCAAATATTATAGGATTTTTATTCATTTTTTTTACCATCTCTTCATTCAAAATATTACCCTTGGATACCCCTACAAACACATCCGCACCAAAAAGAGCAACTGAGAGATTCCCGGTTATATTTTCTGGATTCGTTATCTTTGCTAATTCTTCGTGATATTCATGCAAACAACTTTCTGGAACATTTTTATTCAACACCCCATTCTTGTCAACTAAAACAAGATTTATGACCCCAAAATCCATCAAAAACTTGGCTATATTGTATCCCGCTGCCCCTATACCGTTAATAACAACTTTAATATTTTTTGCTTCTTTGCCCGTTAATTTCAATGCATTCAACAATCCTGCCGTGACTACTACAGCAGTTCCCTGCTGGTCATCATGAAAAACTGGAATATTCATTGTTTTATTCAATTCTTCTAATATTCGAAAACATCTAGGAGCAGAGATGTCTTCTAAGTTTATACCTCCAAACGAAGGTTCTAAGTTCTTCACAATAGAAACAATTTCTTCTGGATCTTGTGTATTCAGGCAAATTGGAAAGGCATCAAGCTGGCCAAAAAGATTAAACAACAAGGCTTTACCTTCCATAACGGGAAGCGCACCATATGGACCTATGTTACCGAGACCTAATACGGCACTTCCGTCTGAAATGATACCAACGGTGTTCCAACGTCTTGTGTATAAAAATGTATTTTCTGGATCTTTAGAGCATTCTTTTGCAACATCTGCTACCCCAGGAGTGTATAGTAGGGATAACGATTCTTCGTTCAAATTGTCAACATTTGAAATTGTCCTGATTTTTCCCTTGAGTATTTTGTGTAATTCTTTTGCGTCCAAGATTAACTCTCCTTAAAAGTTAGAATATCTGACTGCCGTTTGTATCTATTGCCACCATTAAAGGAAAATCCTCCACGTTTATGTTGTAAATAGCTTCGGGGCCTAATTCTGGGAAGGCTAGAATCTTTATATCCTTCACACACTTAGAAAGGTACGCAGCTGCACCACTTGGAGTTATAAAATAAACTCGCTTGTATTTTATACATAACTTTACTGCCAAATCACTTCTTTTTCCCTTTCCAACAGTTCCTAGCACACTTAATTTAAAGATCATTTCAAGATATTTATCCATTCTTTCACTCGTTGTCGGACCTATAGCACCTATCTTAGAGTTCTTTGGAGGATTCGCAGGGCCTGCATAAAATACAATTTTTTCGTTTAAATCTACAGGAAGCTGAGAATTTTTTGAAAGTAATTCTAAAAGTTTTTGGTGGGCAGCATCCCTCATAACTATCAATTCGCCTGTGTATTGTAAGAGTTCTCCGATTCTTAATTTTTCAATTTCATCTATCTTCAAATTTTATCACACCTTTTCTACAAAGGTAACAATCTAAAGAAACCCCAACCGGAAGTGTTGCAATATGGGTGGGAGCGTATTCTACATGTACAGAAAAAACCGAAACCCCTTCTTTTAGTCCTTGAAATCCTATTTTTAAAGTATTTAAATCTTTCAAAAGCGCTTCCTCAAAATCCGCATATACAGGGTTTTGATTTCTTTCTTTGAAACTCTTGGTCAATGCTAATTTGGATAAAACCATTGCTTTATCAGAAGTTCCACCTATTCCTATTCCAACATGTAAAGGCGGACAACCTTTTGCTCCGTTTTCTTTCACATGCCCAATTATTACATCTTTTAATTCTTGGACCCCGATCGATGGCTTTAACATGAACAAGGCTGAGAGATTTTCACTCCCCCCGCCTTTCACCAAAAATTTGATCTCTAAACTCTTCCCAGAGACTTGGAATATGTGTACCACAGGTGGAGTGTTATCTTTAGTGTTTTTTCTTTCAAAAAGGGGATCACTCACCAGTGAAAATCGGAAGGGATTTTCCGTATATACCTTTTCAACCACCTCACTTAACGTGGAAAATATCGGGTCTTCAAGAATAACTTCGTTCCCTAGAAAAACAAAAAATTCAACAATGCCTGTATCTTGACAGAGGGGTAATTTTTCAGCTTCTGCAATCTTATAATTTTCTTTTAGCGCTTGAGAAAACGGACCATTGTATCCGTCTATGTAAGTTTTTACTTCTGGATTTATCGTTTCATTGACCTGTACTATATGGTTTGATAACTTTTCGAATATTTCACGCTTAGATATCATCTCAAAATTTCAAACTCCTTTTTTATAATCGATTACTCTCTTTAGCGATGCTAATTGTTTAATTTCTCAAGCTTCTATATTATCGTCTATTTTTCCATCTTTTTGAAATTTTAACATAAAAATGAAAAATTAAGAATTTTTAAG